>NZ_JAVCVL010000105.1:0-9373 GCF_032917815.1 Clavibacter sp. MX14-G9D
CGGCCGCGGCGCCGCGGCCGACCCGCTCGACGACGCCGCCTGGTCCCGCCTCGTCCGCAACACCGCGCGGGCCGCCGCGATCACGCGCGCCGCGGGCCTCGAGCCGACCTTCCACCACCACGCGGGCACCTTCGTCGAGTCGCCGGAGGAGGTCGACCGGTTCCTCGACGCGGTCGACGTCGGCCTCACGCTCGACACCGGCCACCTCGTCATCGCCGGCGGCGACCCGCTCACGGCCGTCGAGCGCTGGGGCGCGCGCATCACGCACCTGCACCTCAAGGACGTCGACGGCGCCGAGCTCCGCCGGGTGCTCGCGGCGGGCGGCGGCATGCGCGAGGTCTGGTCGTCGGGCGCCTTCGTGGCCTTCGGCCGCGGCGACGTCGACCTCGCGAGCGTCATGGCGGCGGTCGAGGCCCAGGGCTTCGACGGCTGGGTAGTGGTGGAGCAGGACGTGCTCAACGCGCCCGACGCCGACATCCGCGCCTTCCGCGCGGAGCGCACCGAGGACCAGCGCGTGAACCGCGAGGCCCTCCGCGCCTGGGCCTGACCCGGCGACCGGCCACGGTCCCCGGCATCCGGCCCACGGCCCCCACCACCCGACCCCGCACCACCCGCACCACCCACGAGACACGAGGACGGCGACATGACCACGACCCCCCTGCGCTTCGGCCTGATCGGCACCGGCCGCATCGGCCAGGTCCACGCCGCGAACATCGCCCGGGATCCGGACGCCGAGCTCGCGTGGATCTGCGACCCCTTCGTCGAGGGCGCCCACGCCCTGTCCGCCCGCCACGGCGGGACCGTCACCGAGGACGCCGCGGCGATGATGGCTTCCGGCGGCATCGACGCCGTCCTCATCGCGTCGCCCACCCCGACCCACGTCGACCTCATCTCCGCCGCCATCGACGCCGGCCTGCCGGTGCTCTGCGAGAAGCCCATCGACCTCGACATCGCGCGCGTGGACGCGCTCCTCCCCCGCGTCCGCTCGGCGGGCGTGCCGGTCGCCCTCGGCTTCAACCGGCGCTTCGACCCGGCCTTCGCGGAGGCCCGCGCCCGCGTGGCCGCCGGCGAGGTCGGCGAGCTCGAGCAGCTCTCCATCGTCAGCCGCGACCCGGCCGCGCCGCCCGCCGCCTACGTCGCGGTCTCCGGCGGCATCTTCCGCGACATGACCATCCACGACCTGGACATGGCCCGCTTCTTCCTGCCGGACATCGTCGAGGTGCAGGCCACGGGATCCACCACGTTCGACCCGGGAGCCCGCGAGCACGGCGACTTCGACACGGCCGTCGTCACGCTCCGCTCCTCCAGCGGCGCGCTGGTCGTCATCACGAACTCCCGCCACAGCGCCGTGGGCTACGACCAGCGGATCGAGGCCTTCGGGTCGCGCGGGTCGCTGCAGGTGTCGAACGCGCTCACGAGCCTCGTCAGCCTCTCGACCGCGACGAGCGTCGAGGGCAAGCCGCCGTACCAGGACTTCTTCCTGGAGCGCTACGCCGCGGCGTACGTGGCGGAGCTCCGCGCCTTCATCCGCCTCGCGCGCGGCGAGGAGTCCGACAGCCCGACGTTCGAGGACGGCCGCGCGGCGCTCGTGCTCGCGGACGCGGCCCAGCGCTCGGCCGTCGAGCGCGTGGCGGTGCCCGTCTCGCTCTGACCCGCCGTCCATCCCGAGGTCCCGGTCGCGCCGCGCGCGCCCGGGACCTCGGCGCGCGCGGGCGCGGGTGCGGGCACGCGGCAGACTGAGGGGTCGGACGGCCTCGCGCACCCGAGAAGTCTCGACCCGGCGTCTTCTTGTCAGTATGTATTGACAAGGACGACGAGCGGGACGAGGATCGCCCCGACGACGACGTCAGGACCCCGCGTGCGGGCGTCCGCCCGACAAGGAGCATTCGATGAAGAGCAGATCCCTCGCCCCCCTCGGCCTCGTGATAGCGGCCGGCCTCCTCCTCACCTCGTGCGCGGGCACCGGCCAGGAGGCCGCGCCCACCGCCGGCGGCGGCAGCGGCGGAGGCGGCGGGGACCTCACCTTCGCCGTCGTCACCCACTCGGGCCCCGGCGACGCGTTCTGGGACCGCGTGAAGTCCGGCGCGGAGACGGCGGGCGGCGACTACGGCGCCACCATCACGTACAACGCCGACCCGGACCCCGCCAAGCAGTCGCAGCTCATCGACAACGCGGTCGCGCAGGACGTCGACGGCATCGTCGTCTCCATGGCCAACCCGGACGGCCTGCAGGACAGCATCGAGAAGGCCGTGGCGGCCGGCGTCCCCGTCGTCACCATCAACTCCGGCATCGAGCGCTCCGCCGAGTTCGGGGCCCTCACGCACATCGGCCAGAGCGAGACCGTCGCGGGCGAGGCCGTCGGGGAGCGCCTCGGCGACGCGGGCCTGGAGAACGTGCTGTGCGTCATCCAGGAGGCCGGCAACGTCGGGCTGGAGGAGCGCTGCTCGTCCGCGGCGAGCGCCTTCCCCGGGCAGATGGCGAACCTCCAGGTCGACGGCACGAACGACGCGGAGGTCAAGGCGACCATCAAGTCCAAGCTGCAGGCGGACCCCTCCATCGACGGCGTGCTGACCCTCGGCGGCCAGTACGCGATCGACGCGGTCGGCGCCGTGGAGGAGTCGGGCAGCGCGGCCCAGATCGGCACCTTCGACCTCTCGGAGGACGTCGTCAGCGCCGTCGAGGCCGGCACCGTCCTGTTCGCGGTCGACCAGCAGCCCTACGTGCAGGGGTTCCTCGGCGTCACGGCGCTCCAGCTCTACGCCACGAACGGCAACGTGATCGGCGGCGGCCAGCCCGTCTACTCCGGCCCGGCCTTCGTGACGGAGGACAACGCGGCGCAGGTCGCCGAGTTCGCGGCGAACGGCACCCGCTAGGCCGCCGGGCCGGGCGCGCACGACGCGCCCGGCCCGCCGTCCCGGTGCCGTCCGCGGCACCCGGACCCGGACCCGCACGCCGCCGCACCGGCGACGACCCCGCATCCCCACCCCCGTGCACCGCCCACACCCCTAGGAGCCCGCGTTGACCACGACGGACATCGTGACGATCGCCACGAGGCCGCGCCTCGAGAACAGGCCGATCCGCAAGATCCTCGCCCGACCGGAGATCGGCGCCCTCGTGGCCGCCCTCGCCGTGCTGCTCTTCTTCTCCCTCTACACGCCGCAGTTCCTCACCCTCGCCGGAGCGGGCGTGTGGCTCGAGTCGGCCTCGACCTTCGGGATCATGGCGGTCGCCGTCGCGATGCTCATGATCGGCGGCGAGTTCGACCTCTCCGCCGGCGTCATGACGGGCTTCTCGGCCCTCGTCGTCGGCATCCTCACCTCCCACTACGGCCTCAGCATCTGGGTCGCGGTGGTCGTGTCGCTCGCGGCGGCCCTCGCGGTCGGCGCCCTCAACGGCTTCCTCGTGATGAAGACGGGCCTGCCGAGCTTCATCGTGACCCTCGGCACGTTCTTCGCCCTCGCCGGCGTCGACCTCGCGGTCACGAAGCTCATCACCGGTCAGGTCGCCATCCAGGGCATGACGAAGGTGCCGTCCTACGACGCCATCCAGCCCATCTTCGGCTCGTCGCTCCAGATCGGCGGCGGCAACTTCTACGTCTCCGTGCTGTGGTGGTTCCTCGTCGCCGCGGTGGCCACGTGGATCCTGCTGCGCACCCGCGCCGGCAACTGGATCTTCGCGGTCGGCGGCGCCAAGGAGTCCGCCCGCCAGGTGGGCGTCCCGGTCTTCAGGACCAAGGTCGGCCTCTTCATGGGCACGGCCGGCGCGGCGTGGCTCGTGGGGATGATCTCGCTGTTCCGGACCTCGACGGTGCAGGCGAACACGGGCGTCGGCCAGGAGTTCATCTACATCATCTGCGCGGTCGTCGGCGGGTGCCTGCTCACGGGCGGCTTCGGCTCCGCGATCGGCGCGGCCCTCGGCGCCCTCATCTACGGCATGGTCTTCCAGGGCATCACGTTCGCCCAGTGGGACACGAACTGGCTGCGGACCGTGCTCGGCGGCATGCTCCTCGCGGCCGTGCTCCTCAACAACCTGGTGCGCACGCGGGCGGGAGGCGGACGATGACCACGGACATCGATCCCGGCGCCGCATCCGCGCGCCTCGCGGGCGCCACGCCCGGTGCCGCGGAGGAGGCGGGCGGGCGCCCGACTCCCGCGCTGCCCCCGGTCGGCTCGACCATCCTCGAGGTCCGCGACATCGGCAAGAGCTACGGCGCCGTCAACGCGCTGACGGGCGTCTCGACGGTCGTGAACGCGGGCCAGGTCACCTGCGTGCTGGGCGACAACGGCGCCGGCAAGTCGACCTTCATCAAGATGCTCGCGGGCGTGCATGCGCCGAGCGAGGGCACGATGCTGCTCGACGGCGAGCCCGTCACGCTCGGCTCGCCGCGCGCGGCCCTGCAGGCGGGCATCGCGACGGTCTACCAGGACCTCGCGGTCGTGCCGCTCATGCCCGTCTGGCGGAACTTCTTCCTGGGCTCCGAGATCACGAAGGGCCGGGGGCCGCTGCGCCGGCTCGACGTGCAGGCCATGAAGTCCATCACGCACGACCAGCTCGCCCAGATGGGCATCGACCTGCGGGACGTCGACCAGCCCATCGGCACGCTGTCCGGCGGCGAGCGCCAGTGCGTGGCGATCGCGCGGGCCGTGCACTTCGGCGCCCGCGTGCTGATCCTCGACGAGCCGACGGCCGCGCTCGGCGTGAAGCAGTCGGGCGTGGTGCTGCGGTACATCGCCCGCTCGCGCGACCAGGGCCTCGGCGTGGTCTTCATCACGCACAACCCGCACCACGCGTTCCCGGTGGGCGACCGGTTCCTGCTGCTGAACCGCGGATCGAGCCTCGGCACGTTCGAGAAGGACGAGATCACGCTCGGCGAGCTGACGAGCCTCATGGCCGGCGGCGCCGAGCTGGACTCCCTCGCCCACGAGCTGGCGCGCGACCCCGGCGCGGACGGGAGCCGGCCGGCGCCGGACGCGTGAACGGGCGCGTGCCAGGATGAGACGTTGACCTGACCAGCGAGGGAGCGATCCGCGTGACGCAACCGGAGCAGATCCTGCCCCCCGACCTGTTCCTGGCGCTCGACCGCTCGGGCCCGGTGCCGCTCTACTACCAGGTGGCCAACCTGCTGGAGACGGCGATCCACGACGGCACGCTGCCCGCGGGCGCGCGGCTGGAGAACGAGATCGCGCTGGGCAACCGGCTCGGCCTGTCGCGGCCGACGATCCGGCGGGCCATCCAGGACCTGGTCGACAAGGGCCTGCTCGTCCGCCGCCGCGGCATCGGCACGCAGGTCGTGCACGGCCGGGTCACGCGCAACGTCGAGCTCACGAGCCTCTACGAGGACCTCGAGCGGCAGGGCCAGACGCCGCGCACGGAGATGCTGTCCTCCGCGCGCGGCACCGCCGACGACCGGACCGCCGAGGCGCTGGGCGTCGAGGTCGGCAGCCCCGTCCTGCACCTCACGCGGCTGCGCACGGCCGACGGCGTGCCCCTGGCGATCCTCGACAACGTGCTGCCCGAGCCGTTCGTCGACCTCGACCCCGAGGAGCTCGCGACGCACGGCCTGTACCAGCTGCTCCGCGGCCGCGGCGTGATCATGCGGGTCGCGAAGCAGCGCATCGGCGCGCGCGCGGCGACCGCGTCCGAGGCGCGGCTCCTCGACCTGCCGCGCGGCGGCGCCGTGCTCACGATGTCGCGCACGGCGTTCGACAGCTCCGGCCGCGCGGTGGAGCACGGCCAGCACTGCTACCGGCCCGACCTCTACTCGTTCGAGATCACGCTGGTCGACCGGTAGCAGGCGATCCCCCCAGAACCCGTCGAGTCAAGGGCCGTGGCGATGCGCATCCGCGCGCCTAGCCTCAGCGCCATGAAGCACATCACCTACGCCGAGAAGTCGCTCCTCCTGGGCGACGAGGCCGCCGACACCCTCATCGAGTACGCGGCCGTGCTGGCCAGCCACGGGCGCGGGGACAGCGTCACCCTCCGCGCCCTGAGCTCCGACGGGGACGAGGTGGACGCGACGTTCCTCCTCACCGCCGGGGCGCCGCTCATGGCGGAGACCGCGACGACGCGGCTGCCCGCGCCCGAGAACGCCGAGGCCGTGGCGCTCATGCGGTCGCGGATCGACCGCTGGGAGCGGCCCGAGGCCGTGTCCGCCGGCGAGACCCACCCTGGGAGCGTCGTGGACGAGGACCACTTCCGGTTCGAGTGACGGCTTCTAGCCCAACCAGCACCATGGGGTCAAGGGTCCGGCCGGAATGAGCAGGGACCCGTGAGGGTCGTTACCTTCGGCATCAGGATCGTGTACCCGCACGGACCCGGACGGAGGACCCGGCCGTCGCCCTCGTCGAGGGCGCCCGCCGCGTCATCCCGCCCACGGCGTACCCGGATGACGCCGTGGGACGAGCCCGGGACGACGCCCGCCCCCCGCGTCGCCCCGGGCTCCCTCTCGCGGCCGCGACGAGGCCGCGACGCGGCCGCGACTGCGCGACCGGAGCGGCGGACCGGATGTCAAGGGTCCGCGCCCGATTCGCGGCCCCGGACGAGCCGTGGCTAGTCTCGATCCACGCCCTCGAGCCACGCCCCAGCGTCCTCATCGCGTCGATGCGTCCGGGCAGCCCCGTCCCCTCGCGTCGAACGCGGACAGCGCGCCGACGCGGGAGCCTCCCGCGTCCGGATGAACGGAGAGAGCCGGACATGGGCCACCTCATCTACGACTCCCGCAGCCGCACCGAGATGGAGGACCGCGCGCTCGCGCACCTGCAGATCGTCATCATCAACAAGCTCCGCCGCAAGGAGAGCTTCTCGTTCTCCTGGAAGAACCCCGCGTCCGAGGGCGACGGGCGGCGCACCATCTGGATCGCCCCCGAGATCCCCCTGGAGTTCGTCTACCTCGGCGGTCGCGCTCCGGCGATCAACATGGCCTGGGTCGAGGCGATGATGCTCGCCGCGAACACGTCGGCCGGCCTGCACCTCGTGCGGGAGCCCGCCTCGCCCGCCTCCCCGGCCACGCCCCCCGCGGCCGGCTGACCACCGACGGGCGTCCGCCCGTCGTCGCGCTCCATCACCCGGAAGGGCCTCATGGCCATCAGCAACATCCCCTACGACGACGACCGCATCGTCGCCGCGCTCGACGCGGGCGCCGGCGTGCGCTCCGAGACGCGCGACGTGCGCGTGGACTTCACGGGGACGGGGATCACGGAGGACGACGTCGCGACCGTGACCGCCACCCTCACGTGGACGGTGCCCGCGCCGGTGGCCGTCCGGATCCTGGACGCGGCGCGCGTCCTCGCGGAGGACGTCCACCACGATCCCGAGCCGACCGACCTCCGCGCGTCCACGGCCGCGTTCGACGACGGGGCGCACGACCCCGCGTAGCACCTTCGACACCGGGGCGGCGCCCCCCTCCCCAGCGGCACCCGTCCGGCCTAACGTGGAGGGATGAGCGACCTCGACGACGACGCCTTCAGCGCCCTGGCCGACTCCCTCGCCGACTCCGACGTGCTCGACGTGCTCGCGGACCTGGTGCGCGCGAGCACGCGGCACACGTCCGCGACCGAGGGCGGGATCGTGCTCGTCGACGCGGGCGGCGACCTCCACGTCGTCGCGTCCACGAGCGAACGCGCGACGGACGTGGAGGAGGCGCAGCTCGGCGCCCTCGAGGGCCCGGCCCTCGACTGCGTGCGCGGCGGCGAGCCCATCGAGGTCCCCGAGATCGCGGACCGCGCCGACGCCTGGCCGCGCTTCTCGCGGCTCGCCGCCGAGGGCGGCTTCCGGGCCGCGCACGCCACGCCCATGCGCCTGCGCGGGCGGACCCTCGGGTCGCTCTGCCTCTTCGCCCCCGAGCCCGGGGCGCTCAGCGACCGGGATGCGGCGCTCGTGCAGACGCTGGCGGACCTCGCCACGCTGAGCGTGCTGCAGCAGCACGCGCTCGACCGCAGCAACGCCCTCGGCGACCAGCTGCAGCTGGCGCTCGACAGCCGGGTCGTGATCGAGCAGGCGAAGGGCGCGATCGCGCAGCGCATGGGCATCACGGTCGACGAGGCGTTCACCGTGCTGCGTCGCCAGGCGCGGTCGACGTCCCGGCGCCTGCGCGACGTGGCGGCGGAGGTCCTCCGCGCGGAGGGGCGCACGGGCTGATCCGCCTCGCCCGGAGCATGCGCGGAAGATCCAATATCCTATAGGATCTGTTAATCACGACCGCGTGCTCGACGAGGAGGACTTGACGGATGACCCGGCTCTGGAACGACCCCGCGGACTTCGCCGACGACATGACGGCGGGCTTCGTGCGCGCCAACGGCCGGTGGGTCCGGCGGGTGCACGGCGGCGTCTCCCGCTCCACCCGCGCGGCCGAGCCCGAGGTGGCGGTCGTCATCGGCGGCGGCTCGGGCCACTACCCCGCGTTCGGCGGGCTGGTCGGCCCCGGGCTCGCGCACGGCGCCGCCATGGGCAACCTCTTCGCGTCGCCCTCCGCGCACCAGGTGGAGTCGGTGATCCGCTCCAGCGACCAGGGCCGCGGCGCGCTCCTCCTCTACGGCAACTACGCGGGCGACGTGCTCCACTTCGACGACGCGCAGGAGCGGGTGCGGCGTGACGGGATCGACTGCCGCACGGTCGTCGTGACGGACGACATCTTCAGCGCCGGCCCCGACGAGCAGGAGCGGCGCCGCGGCATCGCGGGCGACCTCACCGTATTCAAGGCGGCCGGCGCGGCCTCCGCCGCGGGCTACGACCTCGACGGCGCCGAGCGCATCGCCCGGCACGCCAACGCGCGCACCCGGTCCATGGGCGTCGCCTTCACGGGCTGCACCCTGCCCGGGGCGGACGAGCCGCTGTTCTCCGTGCCGGAGGGGCGCATGGCGATCGGGCTCGGGATCCACGGCGAGCCCGGCATCGACGAGACCGACATCCCCTCCGCCGACGGCCTGGCCGAGCTCTTCGTACGGCACCTGCTCGCCGAGGCCGAGGTCCCCGACGGGGTCGAGGTGCGGGGCGCGCGGGTGGTCCCCGTCCTCAACGGCCTGGGATCGGTGAAGAACGAGGAGCTGTACGTGGTCTTCACGCGGGTCGCGGACCTGCTGGAGGAGGCGGGCATCACCCTCGTCGACCCGCAGGTCGGCGAGTTCTGCACCAGCTTCGACATGGCGGGCGCCTCGCTCACGCTGTTCTGGCTCGACGAGGAGCTCGAGCGGCTGTGGACCGCGCCCGCGGACACCCCGGCCTTCCGCAGCGGCGCGTTCGACGGATCGGCGCTGCAGCCCGTCGACGCGCGCGAGGACGACGAGGTCGACGCCGCCATCCCCGACGCCACCGACGCGTCCCGCGCGGCCGCCGTCCGGGTCGCCGCGGCGCTCGACGCCGCGCACCGGGTCGTCGC
>NZ_JAVCVL010000106.1:0-9369 GCF_032917815.1 Clavibacter sp. MX14-G9D
CGGCACCACCGGGTCGCGTCCGCGGCGCACGTCGCGCCCCGTGACCTCGACCTCCTGCTCATCGGCGCACCCCGCCGCGGACCGCCCGGCACGGCACCGTCCCTCCCGGCCGGACGCTCGTCGAGCGTCCGCGCGGGCCGTCCCCGACGGCCCTCCCGCCGTCGCCGATCCCGGCGCCGGCCGAACGCGTGCACCACCTGACCAGAAGGAAGCAGCAATGCGCACCACCCTCACCTGGACCGCCTCCGCGGTCCTCCTCCTCGCCCTCACCGGGTGCTCCTCCCCCGCGACCGAGCCGGCCGCCGCCCCGGCGAGCGCCACCGACGCGCCCACGAGCGGCACCGCCGCGACCGCCGCGGGCCTCACCATCGCCGACGCGTGGGTGAAGGCCGAGGACAGCGGCATGTCCGCCGCCTTCGGGACGCTCGAGAACGCCTCCGACCGGGACGTGCGGGTCGTGTCCGCGGTGTCGAGCGCGTCGCCGATGATCGAGCTCCACGAGACGGTCCCGGACGACGCCGGCCAGATGATCATGAAGGAGAAGCAGGACGGGTTCACCATCCCGGCCGGCGGATCCTACGAGCTGGCTCCCGGCGGGAACCACCTGATGCTCATGGGCCTCGACCAGCCGATCACGGCGGGCGACGCGGTCGACTTCACGCTGACCCTCGACGACGGCTCGGAGTACGCCTTCTCCGCGCCGGCGAAGGACTACTCGGGCGCGAACGAGACCTACGAGGGGGATGGGATGCCCATGGAGCACTGACGCACCGTCGTCCCTCGCCGGTAGCGATCGGTCAGCATCCGCTGTATGGTCAGCGGATGCTGACCATCGCCTCCCGCGTCGACGTGATGAACCGGCTCGGCCGCGCCATGGCCGACCCGACCCGCTCCCGCATCCTGCTCTCCCTGCTGCAGGGGCCCGGGTACCCCAGCCTCCTGGCCCGCGAGCTCGGGCTCACCCGCTCGAACGTCTCGAACCACCTCACCTGCCTCCGCGGCTGCGGGATCGTCGTCGCGGTGCCGGAGGGCCGGTCGACCCGCTACGAGATCACCGACGCGCACCTCGCCCGGGCCCTCGGCGCGCTCGTGGACGTGGTGCTCGCGGTCGACGACGGCGCCCCCTGCGCCGACGCCGACTGCGACGTGCCGCTCTGCTGCGAGCCCGGCGCGTGAGCGCGCTCCTCGCCCCCGCGGGTCCGGCCCCCGCCCGGCGCGCGCTGCTGCGGCGCCGCATCCGGTATATCGTCGCGGCCACCATCGCCTACAACGTCGTCGAGGCGGTCGTCGCGATCTCCGCCGGCACCATCGCCTCCTCCACGGCGCTCGTCGGCTTCGGCCTCGACTCGATCGTGGAGGTGCTGTCGGCCGCCGCGGTGGCGTGGCAGTTCGCCGCCCCCGACCCGGAGGAGCGCGAGCGCGTCGCCCTCCGCGTCATCGCGGTCTCCTTCTTCGGACTCGCCGCGTTCGTGAGCGTCGACGCCGTCCTCGCCCTCACGGGCATCCGCGAGCCCGAGCACTCCCCCGTCGGCATCGTGCTCGCCGCGGTCAGCCTCGCGGTGATGCCTTTTCTCAGCCTGCTCGAGCGCCGCACCGGGACCGAGCTCAGCTCCGCGTCGGCGATCGCGGACTCGAAGCAGACGCTGATCTGCAGCTACCTTTCCGCCGCGGTGCTCCTCGGGCTCGTCCTGAACCTCGCCCTCGGGTGGACCTGGGCCGATCCCGTCGCCGGGCTCGTGATCGTGGTCTTCGCCGTCCGCGAGGGCCTCGAAGCCTGGCGCGGCGAGGCCTGCACGACGCCCGTGTCCGCCCTCACCGGCGAACGCGAGGTCGCGGCCTGCGACTGCTGCTGAGGACCGCTGATGGGCGTCAGCCGACGGGCGCCGGGCCGAGCTCGTCCATGAGCTGCTTGATGGCCACGTACGCCTTGTTGCGGTACGCCACGAGCGCCGCGGTGCGCTCGCTCGGCACGTCGAGGTACCCGGATCCCGTCTTCGTGCCGTACTCGCCCGCGTCCACGTGCGCCTGCAGCGACGCCGGCGTCGCGAAGCGCTCCGGCCAGCGCGTCTGCAGCGACGCGTAGCAGAACGCGTACACGTCGAGGCCGGCCATGTCCGCGATCGCGAACGGCCCGAACACCGGCAGGCGGAAGCCGAACGTCGTGCGGACGATCGTGTCGATGTCCTCGGGGGTCGCGATGCCCTCCTCCACGATCTGCGTCGCCTCGTGGAAGAGCGCGTACTGCAGCCGGTTGAGCACGAAGCCGGTGCTGTCGGTGACGCGCGCGGTCTCCTTGCCGGTGGCCGCGACGATCGCCTCCGCCATGCGGACGGCGGACTCGTCCGTGCCCGTGTGCGGGATGAGCTCGACGCCCGGGATGAACGGCGCGGGGTTCGAGAAGTGCACGCCGAGGAACCGCTCTGGGTTGGTCACGGCCTCCGCGAGCGAGCCGATGAGGATGGTGGAGGTGTTCGACCCGATGACGGCGTCGGGGCGCGCCGCCGCCGAGATGCGCCGGAGCGTCGCGTGCTTGATCTCGAGCTTCTCGGGCACCGCCTCCTCGATGAAGTCGGCGCCGGCGACGGCCTCCTCGATGGACGCCGCGGGCGTCACGGCCGCGGCGATGCGCTCCACGGCGTCGGGCGGGAACAGCCCGTCCGCGACGAAGCGGCCGGCCTCCTCCAGCAGGCGGGCGTGGTTGGCGACCGCGATCTCCTCCGAGATGTCGGCGATGCGGACGCGCGCGCCCGCGAGCGCGAGCACCTGCGCGATGCCGCCGCCCATGTAGCCGGATCCGACGATGGCGATCTCCCGGGCGACGCCGCCCGTGCTGTCCTGTGCGGTCATGACGACCCCTCCTGTCCTCGTGCGCCCTGCGGGAGCAGGGTGCGGATGTAGTCCCGGTTCTCCGCGCAGACGCCGAGGCTGTCGCCGCCGTACTGCTCGGTGAGGATGATCCCGTCGAAGCCGAGCTCGACCGCGTCGCGGATGACCTGCCGGTAGTCGATGAGGCCGGACCTCATGGTGGTGGGCACGCTGGTGGCCCAGCTGCCGTCGGCCGCCTCGTCGCGCATGTAGTTCTTCACGTGCCAGTAGTTCGCGTACGGCAGCGTCTTCGCGTACAGCTCGCGCCAGCTCTCGACGGGCCGGTGCAGGCGGATGAGGTTCGCCACGTCGGGGTTGAGGCCGACGTTGTCGAGGCCGATCTCCTGCACGAGGCGCACGGCGCTGTCGGCGGTGCCGAGGTAGGTGTCCTCGTACATCTCGAGCGCCATGCGGAGGCCGAGGTCGGCGGCGTGCCGGCCGAGCTCGCGGAGGCGGGTGACGGCGGCGTCCCACACCTCGGGGTCGTCGGGGTCCTTCGGGCCCTCCGCGGTCCAGAACCACAGCGCCTTCCGCTGCGCGTCGCTGAACGGCTGGTGGAGGCCCGTGGAGAAGACCTCCATGCCCATCTCGGCGATCGCGTCGATCGTGCGGTGCGCGTACGCGAGGTTCCGCTCCTCGTGGCCCGGCATGATCACGCTCTGCCGCTGCAGGTGCACCGACGGGATGCCCACGCCATGCGCGCGGGCGACGGCGACGAGCTCGTCCCGGCGGGCGGGGGTCAGGTCGGCGGGCCGGATGTGGCTGTCGGCCAGCTCGGCGAGGGTGAAGCCCTCCCGCGCGATGTCGGCGAACATGCGGTCCCACACGGCGGTGTCGGCGTCGTGGAGGGCCGTGCCGTCGCGGCCCACGGTCGCGAACGCGTGCAGGCACGTGGCGATGGGCCAGTCCTCGGCGGTGAACGCGGGGGCGGGGGCGGGCGCGCTCCCCGTGGCGGGAGTGGCCCCGGATGCGGGGGTCGCGGGTGTGTCCGGCATGCTGCTCCATCGCGGTCGTCGGTCCCGGATGCCCGGGGTCAAGATCCTATAGGAAATAGCATCCTGACGACCAGGGCCCGCGCCCGCGCCCGGACCCGTCCTCGCGTCAGCCGAGCAGCGGCCGCTGCGCCTTCCGCCTCTCCACGTACTCCGCGTGCGCGGCCCGCGTCGACGGCATCTCGGAGACGCCGGGCACCGGCACGTCCCACCAGCCCTCGCCGTCGGGCCCGTAGACGAGCGGGTCGCTCTCCACGTGGATCACCGTGGTGCGGTCCGACGCCTTCGCGCGTCGCACCGCGTCGCCGAGGTCCCGCGTCGCGTCGGGGCCGGGCGCGACCTCGATCACGTCGACGCCGTAGCTGCGGGCGTTGGCCGCGAGGTCGACGGGGAGGGGCTCCCGCCCCTCGAAGTTCCGGGCGGCCGGGTTGAGCGACCGGTACCGCGTGCCGAAGCGCTCCGTCCCGACCGTCTCGGAGAGGTGCCCGATGGACGCGTAGCCGTGGTTCTGGATCACGACGACGATGATCTTCAGCCCCTCGGCCACCGCGGTCACGAGCTCCGTGTGCAGCATGAGGTACGAGCCGTCGCCGACCATGACGATCACGTCGCGGTCGTCGCCGAGCGCCTCCGCGCCGCGCTTCACGCCGAGCCCGCCCGGGATCTCGTACCCCATGCACGAGAACGCGTACTCCACGTGGTAGCCGAGCGCGTCGCGCACCCGCCAGAGCTTGTGGAGGTCGCCCGGGAGGGAGCCGGCGGCCTGCACGACGACGTCGCGCGGGTCGCTCGCGGCCTGCACGGCGCCGATGATCTCCGGCTGACCGGGGAGCGTGCCGCCCGTGGGCGCGAGCGCGCGGTCGACGGCGGCGTCCCACTCGCGCTTCTCGCGGGCGATGCGGTCGGCGTACGCGGCGTCCACGCGCGTGCCGGCGAGCGCCGCGATGAGCGCCTCCAGCGTCTCGCGCGCGTCGGCGACGACGGGCAGCTGCGTGCCGTGCTTGTAGGCGTCGAAGGGCGCCACGTTGACGTTCACGAAGGTCACGTCCGGGCGCTGGAACGCCGTGCGGCTCGCGGTGGTGAAGTCGGAGTAGCGCGTGCCGATGCCGATGACGACGTCCGCCTCGGCGGCGAGTCGGTTCGCGGCCGTGGATCCGGTGGCGCCGATGCCGCCCAGGTACTGCGGGTGGTCCCAGACGAGGGCGCCGCCGCCCGCCTGCGTCGTGGCGACGGGGATGCCCGTCTGCTCGGCGAAGCGGAGGAGGGCGCCCTCGGCCGCGCTGTAGATCACGCCGCCGCCCGCGACGATGAGCGGCGTGCGGGCGTCGCGCACGGCCTGCACGGCGCGGGCGAGCGGCCCGCGCTCCGGCACCGGACGGCGCAGGTGCCACTCGCGCGGCGCGAGGAACGCGTCCGGCACGTCGAGGGCCTCCGCCTGCACGTCCTCCGGGAGCGCGATGGTGACGGCGCCCGTCTCGGCGGGGTCGGTGAGCACGCGCATGGCGGCGAGCGCGATCGAGTACAGCTGCTCGGGCCGCTGCACGCGGTCGAAGAAGCGCGACAGCGGGCGGAACGCGTCGTTCACGGTGATCCCGATGTCATGCGGCAGCTCGAGCTGCTGCAGCACCGGATCCGCCACGCGCGTCGCGAAGGTGTCGCTCGGCAGGAGCAGCGCGGGCAGCCGGTTGGCGGTCGCGAGGGCGGCCCCGGTGAGCATGTTGGCGGCGCCGGGGCCCACGGACGCGGCGCTCGCGTACGTCGCGAGGCGGCGGTGCATGCGCGCGAAGCCGACGGACTGGTGCACCATCGCCTGCTCGTTGCGGGCCTGGTGGTACGGCATGAGGTCCGGGTCCTGGGCGTTCGCCTGCATGAGCGCCTGCCCGATGCCGGCGACGTTGCCGTGGCCGAAGATCCCGAAGACCCCGGGGATGGTGCGCTCGCGGTGGTCGCCGTCGACCGTCCACTGCGCCGCGAGGAACGCGACGAGCGCCTGGCTGACGGTCATGCGGGTGGTGGGCTCGGTCATCGGGTGGGTGCTTCCTGATCGGGGTCGGGGTCGGATGCGGGCGCGGCGGCCTCGGGCAGCGCGGCCTCGGGCGCGGCGGCCTCGGGGTCGGCGGCGAACGGCAGGCGCGGGTCGATGCCCTGCCCCTCCCACGTGCCGCGGATCCAGCCGTGCGCCGGGTGGTCGGTGATGAGCCAGGCGCGGTCGGCGCCCGGCCCCGCCATGACGTTGAGGTAGTAGAGGTCGTAGCCGGGCGCCGCGACCGCGGGCCCGTGGTAGCCGAACGGCACGAGCGCGACGTCGCCCGAGCGCACGACCGCGTCGATCGCGATGTCGCCCGCGGGCGAGGAGGACGTGTGGAATAGGCCGAACGGATCCGCCTCCGCGGGCGCCGGGAGGCCCCGGCCGACCTCGGACTCGAAGTAGTAGATCTCCTCCAGCCGGGACTCGACGCCGGGCCGCTCCTCGTCGTGCTTGTGCGCGGGGTAGCTCGACCAGTTCTCGGCGGGCGTCAGGACCTCGCAGACGATGAGCCGCTCGGCGTCGAGGGACCCGGGGGTGCCGGGGGTGCCGAAGTTGTGCACCTGGCGGCTCGACCGGCCGGCGCCGCGGAGCTCGACGGACACGTCCTCGCGGGCGATGCGGCGGGTCGGCACGTACCGGGTGGCGGGCGACTCGGCGACGGCGACGCGGCCGGATCCCGTGAGCACCGCGCTCGACGCGCACGACAGGTACAGCACGTCGGTGGGGCCGGCGAACACCGACGCGCGGCCCTCGAGGTCCGCGACCCGCTCCTCGCCGTCGCCCTCCCGGTGCCGCACGGCGAAAGATCCCGCGAGCGGCACGACCATGCGCTCGACGCCGGACGCGGGCAGCTCGAGCTGGTCGCCGTCGCCGAGCACCGCGACCCGGAGGCCCGTGTGCTCCCAGCCGGGGCGCGATCCGTCGACCACGCTCTCCCAGCCGTCCCGGCCGATGCTGCCGCGCGGGTGCAGCCACGCCTCGTTCGTCGTCATGCTCGTCTCCGTCGTCGTCGTCGGGTGCCGGCCGTGCGGCGGGCGGTGGTGCGGGTCAGTTCTGCGGGAAGCCGAGGTCGACGCCGCCGTGGGACGGGTCGAGCCAGCGGCTCGTGATCGCCTTCTGCTGGGTGAAGAAGCGCACGCCCTCCGCGCCGTGGGCCTTGGTGTCGCCGAACAGGCTCGACCGCCAGCCGCCGAACGAGAAGGTGGCGACGGGCACGGGGATGGGCACGTTGATCCCGATCATGCCGACCTGCACCTCGTTCTGGAAGCGGCGCGCGGCGCCGCCGTCGTTGGTGAAGATCGCCGTGCCGTTGCCGAACGCGCCGGCGTTGATGAGGGCCACGCCCTCCTCGTAGGTGCGCACCCGGACGACGCCGAGCACGGGCCCGAAGATCTCCTCCGTGTACGCCCGCGAGCTCGTCGGCAGCGCGTCGATGAGGGTCGGGCCGAGCCAGAAGCCGTCGGCCTCGCCGTCGACCTCGATGCCGCGGCCGTCGACCACGATCCGGGCGCCGTCCTCCTCGGCGATCCCGATGTAGGAGGCCACCTTGTCGCGGTGCGCCTCGGTCACGAGCGGGCCCATGTCGCAGCCGCGGCGGCCGTCGCCCACGCGGAGCCCCGCCATGCGGGAGGAGATGCGCTCGATGAGCGCGTCCGCGACGGGCTCGACCGCGACGACCACGGAGATCGCCATGCAGCGCTCCCCCGCCGAGCCGAAGCCCGCGTTGACGGCGGAGTCCGCCACCAGGTCGAGGTCCGCATCCGGCAGCACGAGCATGTGGTTCTTCGCGCCTCCCAGCGCCTGCACGCGCTTGCCGTGCCTGGTGCCCGTCTCGTAGACGTACTGCGCGATGGGCGTGGACCCCACGAACGAGATCGCCCGCACGTCGGGGTGCGTGAGCAGGCCGTCCACGGCCTCCTTGTCGCCGTTCAGCACCGTGAACACGCCGTCGGGCAGGCCCGCGCGCTTCCACAGCTCCGCCATCCAGATGGCAGCGCTCGGGTCCTTCTCGCTCGGCTTCAGCACCACGGTGTTGCCGGCGGCGATCGCGATGGGGAAGAACCACATCGGCACCATCGCCGGGAAGTTGAACGGCGAGATGACGCCCACCACGCCGAGCGGCTGCTTCGTGGAGTACACGTCGACGCCCGTGGAGACCTGCTCCGAGTACTCGCCCTTGAGGTGGTGCGCGAGGCCGGTCGCGAACTCCACGACCTCCTGCCCGCGCGTGATCTCCCCCAGCGCGTCGCTCACGACCTTGCCGTGCTCCGACGTGATGATCTCCGCCAGCTCGCCCTTCTCGGCCTCCAGCAGCTCCCGGAAGCGGAACAGGATCGCCTGCCGCTTCGCGAGCGACAGGTCGCGCCACGCCGGGAACGCGGCGTGCGCGGACGCGATCGCGCGCGCGATCTCGTCGCCGTCCGCGAGCGCGACCTCCTTCGTCACGACGCCGCGCGCGGGGTCGTAGACGGGCGCGGTGCGGCCGGAGGTCGAGGGCGATCGCGCGCCGTCGATCCAGTGCGGGACGACGGGGAGCGGGGCGGTGTCGGTCATCGTTTCCTCTGGCGTTCTCAGGTGGCGGAGCGGGTGCGGATGCGGATGCGGGAGGCGTGCGGGTGTCTCAGGAGCGCGGACGCGAGCGGCCGTGCACGAGCGCGACGGCCTGGTCGACGGCGCGTGCGACGTCGCCGTCGGCGGGGTGGATGAGCGTGCGGCCGACCACGAGCCCGCGGACGCCGGGCAGGTCGAGCGCGGCCTCCCACGACGACCAGGTGTCCTCGCCGCTGCCCTGCGGGTCGCCGCCGAGCAGCAGCGTGGGCAGCGTGGTGGCGGCCATGACGCGGGCCATGTCGTCGACGACGGGCAGCTTCATCCACGTGCGGGCGGAGGAGGAGCCGAGGCCCGACGCGATGGCGATGGACGTGATGACGGCGTCGGGCGACAGGTCGTTGACGATCCGGCCCTCGTGCCAGGCGCTCAGGAACGGCTCGAGCATGATCGGCAGGCCGGCGCGCACGGCGGCGTCGACCGCGCGGGCGTTCGCCTCGAGGGTGGGAGCGGTGCCGGCGTCGCCGAGGTTCACGCGCACGAGGGTCTTCGCGAAGTCGAGGCCGTCGCGCACGATGCCGTCCACGTCGTAGGCGGTGAAGCGGTCGTCCATCTCGAAGACGGCGCCGCGGAGGCCGCCGCGGTTCATGGACCCGACGACCACCTTGTCGTCGAGGAGCCCGAGGAGCGCGAGGTCGTCGACGATGTCGGGCGTGCCGAGCACGCCGTCGACGCCGTCGCGCGTGAGGGCGGTGGCGAGCCCCGCGAGGAGCTCGTAGCGGTCGGCGAGGGCCATCGGCTCGTCGCCGACGCCGAGCGCCCCGCGGGCCGGGTGGTCGGCCGCGACGATGAGGAGGCGTCCGTCGTCGCGGAGCAGGGGACGGCGCGCTCGGCCGGCGAGCGCCCGGGCGACGGCGCCGGGATCCGTGGCGCGCA
>NZ_JAVCVL010000107.1:0-9315 GCF_032917815.1 Clavibacter sp. MX14-G9D
CGATGCGGCCCATCCCGACGCCGACCGCCTCGGCGAGGCCCGTCAGCGAGGCGGCGCCGTGCCGTCCGGCCGCGTGCACGACGATGGCCGCGCAGGCCCGCGCGTCGGCCAGCGCCTCGTGGTGCGCGAAGTCCTCGAAGCCCGCCGCCCGGGCCGCGACCGGCAGCCGGTACGACTCGAGCGAGTAGGTGCGGCGGGCGACCTGGAGGCTGCACAGGTAGGAGTACGGCGGCGGGATGAGCGCGGTCGCCCGGCACGCGCCCTGGATGACGCCCATGTCGAAGCGCGCGTTGTGCGCGACGAGGTGGTCGTCGCCCGCGAACGCCATGAGGCGCGGCAGCTGGTCGGCCCAGCCGAGGGCGTCCGCCACGTCGTCCTCGACGATGCCGTGGATCCGAGTGTTCCAGACGGAGAAGGAGTCGTGCCCGGCCGGCGGGCGGATGAGCCACGACGCGGTGTCGACGACGATGCCGTCCCGGACCCTGACGAGACCCACCGAGCAGGCGCTCGCCGACGAGTTGTTGGCGGTCTCGAAGTCGATCGCGGTGAAGTCCAACGGCATGGCATCGATGCTCGCACGCACGACCGACGCCGGATCCCGGGAGAGCCGGGCCGCCCGGGGGCGGGGGAGGAGGCGGCCCGCCCCGTACGATGGTCTCCCGTGGCTCTCACTATCGCGATCGTCGGTCTCCCCAACGTCGGCAAGTCGACGCTCTTCAACGCCCTGACCAAGAACCAGGTGCTCGCCGCGAACTACCCGTTCGCGACCATCGAGCCGAACGTGGGCGTGGTGAACCTGCCGGACCCGCGCCTCGAGGTGCTCGCCGGCCTCTTCGGCTCGGAGCGGATCCTCCCGGCCCCCGTCTCCTTCGTCGACATCGCGGGCATCGTCCGCGGCGCGAGCGAGGGCGAGGGGCTCGGCAACCAGTTCCTCGCGAACATCCGCGAGGCCGACGCCATCGCGCAGGTCGTCCGCGGCTTCGAGGACGAGGACGTCGTGCACGTCGACGGCCGCGTCGACGCCGCGAGCGACATGGAGACCATCAACACCGAGCTGATCCTCGCCGACCTGCAGACCCTCGAGCGCGCCGAGCCGCGCTACGAGAAGGAGCTGAAGACCAAGCGCATCGAGCCCGTCGTGCTCGAGACCGCGAAGGCCGCGCGCGAGTGGCTCGACTCGGGCAAGCCGCTGTCGGCCTCGAAGATCGACCTGGAGCCCGTCCGCGAGCTCGGGCTGCTCACGGCCAAGCCCTTCATCTACGTGTTCAACGTCGACGAGCAGGTGCTCGGAGACAAGGGCAAGCTCGCGGAGCTGGCCGCACTCGTGGCGCCTGCGCAGGCCGTGTTCCTCGACGCGAAGATCGAGTCGGAGCTCATCGAGCTCGACCCCGAGGACGCCGCCGAGATGCTCGCCTCGACCGGCCAGGAGGAGTCCGGCCTCGACCAGCTCGCCCGCATCGGCTTCGAGACCCTGGGCCTCCAGACCTACCTGACGGCAGGCCCGAAGGAGACGCGCGCCTGGACCATCGGCAAGGGCTGGAAGGCCCCGCAGGCCGCCGGTGTGATCCACACCGACTTCGAGAAGGGCTTCATCAAGGCCGAGGTCATCTCCTACGACGACCTCGTCGAGACCGGCTCCATCGCCGAGGCGCGCTCCAAGGGCAAGGCCCGCATCGAGGGCAAGGAGTACGTCATGCAGGACGGCGACGTCGTGGAGTTCCGCTTCAACAACTGATCGGATCTGTGCATGACGCCTGGCGTCATTGACGCGTAGCGTCATGCGATCACCCTGTGATCAGATCGTTCGGCAGCAGGATCACCGAGCGCATCTGGGATCAGCAGTACGTCGAGGGCATCGATCGGATGATCCTGAGGGCGGCGCTCCGGAAGCTCGAGGCGGTGAACGCGGCGGTGGACGTCGAGGATCTGCGCGTCCCGCCGGGCGATCGTCTCGAACGGCTGAGAGGCGACCACCGTGCTCAGCACAGCATCCGGGTGAACGACCAGTGGCGGATCTGCTTCATCTGGCGAGAGGGAGGTGCGGAGGATGTCGAACTCGTCGACCACCACTGAGGGCGATCTGATCGCGCCGATCCATCCGGGAGAGATCCTGATGGCGGATCTCATCGAGGGCTTCGGGATCACGCAGAACAGGCTCGCCGTGTCGATCGGCGTCCCGCCACGGCGCATCAACGAGATCGTGCATGGAAAGCGCGGCATCACCGCCGATACTGCCGTCCGCCTGGCACGCTACTTCGGCACCTCGGACGAGTTCTGGATGAACTTCCAGTCGCACTACGAGCTGCGGCTGGAGCGACGTTCCTTGCAGGACCGGATCGCGGAGAGCGTCCCGCTCCGGGTCGCCTGATCGCGGTCGGCTCAGAACAGCGGCCAGGGCACCGCGGACTGCTGTCCCGCGGGCTCCGGGAAGCGGGCGTCGGCGCGGAGCCGGACGCACCGGGCGTCGAGCGCGGCGAGCTCCTCCAGGGTGATGAGGTCGGCGAGCTCGCGGCCGAGGTCGCCGTCCAGCCCGGCGCGGACGCGGTCGACGCCCTCGAGCTCATCGGCGGTGAGCGCCTCGCCCATCCACCCCCACAGCACCGTGCGGAGCTTGTGGTCCTGGTGGAAGGTGAGGCCGTGGTCGACGCCGTGGCGGTGGCCGTCCGGCATCGGGAGCACGTGGTAGCCCTTGCGGTCGGCGTTGTTGACGATCACGTCGAAGACGGCCATGCGGCGGAGCGCGGGGGAGTCCTCGTGGATCAGGGTCACCGAGTTCCCGTCCTGGTCCTCGCCCCCGAGCACGGTGCGGTAGCCGGTCTCCGGCACCTCGTCCGTGGGGATCAGGTCGACGGCGTCCTGGTCGGGGTCCTCGTCCTGCCAGAGCTGCACCATGCCCGCGCCGAGCGGGCCGTCCCGCAGCCAGGTGCGGGGCACGACGCCCCAGCCCAGGGCCTCGGAGACGAGGTAGGCGGCGACCTCGCGGTGCGCGAGCGTGCCGTCGGGGAAGTCCCACAGCGGGTTCTCGCCCTGGATGGGCTTGTAGACCACGGCGGTGTCGCCGATGGTGCCGAGGAAGGTCGCGTTGGACGCGGTGCGGATGCGGCCCGTGAGCGTCAGCTCGGCGGTGACCAGGTCCTTCGCCGGCATCAGTCCTCGCGGGCGATGCAGATGTGACCCTCGGGGTCCATCGGCTGGCCGCAGAACGGGCACGTCGGGCGGCCGGCGTCCACGATCTCGCGGGTGCGCAGGGCGAAGGCCCGGGCCGCGCCCACGGGGAGGCGCACGACCAGCATCTCGCCGTCGTCCGCGGACGGCATGCCGGGGAGGTCGTCGTCCTCGTCGCCGTCCGTGAGCGGGTACGCCTCGATGACGACCTGCGCCGTCGTCGGATCCCAGCCGAGGCTCATCGCGCCGGCGCGGAAGCGCTCCTCGACGGGCTCGAGCGCGTCCTCGTCGACGAGCTCGCGCGGCGTGTTCGTCGGGACGCTGAAGGGGTTCCCCTCGACGGCCACGAGCTGGTCGAGGATCTCGTCGATCTTCTCCGCGAGGAGCGCGGACTGCTGCTTCTCGAGGGCGATGCTCACCAGCTGCTGGCTCGCACGCACCTGCAGGTAGAACGTGCGGGCACCCGGGAGGCCGATGGTGCCGACCACGAGCCGGTCGGGCCAGTCGAACTCCAAGGCGCGTGTGGGCATGTGACCACTCTAGGCGCGTGCGGATCACGGTGCGCTGTGCCCGGCGCCGCCGCCGACCGGCGCATCGCCGGAGCCCGTGGGGCCTGCGAGCCAGGAGAGGTTGCCCGCGTCGCTGTTGGTCGCGTGGACGGTCGGCCGGCTCGCGCCGTAGCGCACGATCGAGACGGACGCGGGACCCACGTCGATGCGCTGGAACAGGTCGAGGTGCGTGCCGAGGGCGTCGGCGAGGATCGACTTGATGACGTCGCCGTGGCTGACCGCGACCCACACGGCACCCGGCCCGTGCTCGGCCTCGATGGCCGCGTCGTGGCGGCGGATCGCCGCGACCGCGCGCGCCTGCATGCCGGCCATGGACTCGCCGCCCGGGAAGACGACCGACGACGGGTGCGACTGCACGCGCGACCAGAGGTCCTCCTTGGCGAGGTCGCCGAGCGAGCGGCCCTGCCAGTCCCCGTAGTCGCACTCCGTGATGTCGGGCTCGATCGGCTGGGCCGGCTTCCCCGTCTGGTGCTCGAGGATCCGCTGCGCCGTCTCCCAGCATCGCTGGAGCGGGCTGGACACGACGGCGGCGAGCGGCACGGCGGCGAGCCGTTCGGCGGTGCGGTCGGCCTGCTCGCGTCCGGTGTCGTCGAGGTCGACGCCGGGTGTGCGCCCCGCCAGGATCCCGGTCGCGTTCGCTGTGGTGCGTCCGTGCCGCACGAGGATCACTGTCGCCATGCGGCGAGCCTAACGAGGCGGGCTGGGTGGGTCGGTGACGCACAGGGTGTCCGGCGTCCATGGGCTCCGCCTGCTCTGTCCCGTGCGGATCGCCGTCGAACGGGCGCGTCCATGGTCCGGCGTGTCGGTCGCAGCTCGAGCTCCTGTGGCTGTGGAGGGCGCAAACGCTTGCGACAAGGACGATTGTATGTTTTCTCCGTCCGACCGCCGGACCTGAAAGGGGCCACCATGCGCTCACTGCTCCGAAAATCCTCCGCCTCGAACTCGCTCATGCACAGGGCGGCCGGTGCCTTGACGGCGACCACGCTCTTCTTGGCAGTCTCGGCTCCCGGGAGCGCCGTGGCACAGACACCCGATGATCTGGCTGGTCTGCTGGCTCACGCATCGACACCGCGGAGTGCCATCGTGCCGTTCGCGGAGGACGCGACGGCGAGCGTGGGCTCCCTGTCCGTGTCGCTCCCCGCCGCGGGAGGCAGCTCGCTCGCCATCATGTACGCATCTCCAGATGTCGAGCTGCGCACCCGGATCGAGCTTCCCCGGCAGTTCGACACCGCTTCGGGCGTCACATTGCCGGACGGCACGGTCACTTATCCTGACCGGCGACACGACGGTGATCATGTCGCGATCCAGACGCTTTCGGACGGCTCCACTCGCATCCAGACGGTGCTGGCCGATGCCTCGAGCGCGCGGGAGTACACGTACTCCGTGGCGGGATACTCCCCGGCAGAGGCAGGCGGAGCGTTCGGCTTCATCGAGGCCGGGGACGACGGCGGCTACGTCCCCGTAGCGGCTGCGTGGGCGACCGACGCTCGTGGGAGGGCTGTTCAGACCCACTATGAGATCCGTGGCGACGCCCTCGTGCAGGTGATCCAGCCGGACGAGAGCACGGTCTTCCCCGTGGTTGCAGACCCGGCCTGGTCGTGGATGTGGGGCGGGTACGGCGCGAAGCTCAATCGCTACGAGACGCACCGTGCCATCGATTTCTCCTACGCCTTCGCGATGTGCGGCGGGATCGCCCGCTGGGGAAACAAGGACCTGGGGATCGCGTGCGGTGTCTACGGCGGCTACATGAATGCCCAGGCGCGTCTCGCTGACAGCGATCGACCGAGGACCTGTCTCTACCTCGTCGTCGTACCCGCTCCGCTCGTCATGCGATACCGGGACGGTCATTGCCGATGAGCTGCTCGGTCTCGCGACTCCCGTGATGGCGCTGCTCATGGTGCTCTTCGGTCTCAGCGTCGGGTACCTCTCCGCTCCAGAACGACCGCGGCACCACCGACTGCTGCCGAGCATCGCCGTGGCGCTCATCGTGGGCTCCGGTGCCCTGATGCTCGTCCGGGATTCTCCTGAAGACGGGTGGGCGCCTCTCGCCCTCTTCGTCGGCACGATCTCCGGGATGGCGGCGGGCGACGGCGCGACGCTCGTGGGGAATCCACTGACGGCGGACATGGGCTTCTGGCGGAGGTTGGCGTTCGCGTGGCGACATGGTCGTCTGCTCCGTGAGCATTCCCTGCTCCGCGCGAGGTCCCGCTCCGCGAACGGGACGGCCGCTGGCGACACCGGGCCCACCTCGACGGAGCTCCGTGCGGACGGGCTCACCGACTTCATCGGGCACGATCAATAGATCCGCTTCAATTCACGATGCCCACCGCATGGCTAGTCGGACGGGAGCCTGTCTCGCATGAGAGCAACGACGACCCTCACCATTCCGGATCAGCCGGCGGCGCGCTCCGACCTGCCCCGCACCGTCGGCCGGCAGATCAGCACCGGACACGGCGCCGAGTGCTGGACGCGGCTGGCGGTGCTGCCCAGCAGGATGGTCGCGGTGAGGCCGCGGCTGCCCGCGGCCATCGAGATGAGGCCGGCGGAGAGCTCCTCGGCGGCGCGGATGATCTCGGTCGCGGGGGAGCCGCTGCGCACGTCGCGGTGGATGGTGGGGCCCCAGCCCTCGAAGACGTGGGCGACCACCTCGACGGCGGACTCGGCGTCGCGGCGGTAGCTCAGCTCCGTCTGGCCGTGCGCATGGCGCGGGCCGAGCTCGTTCGCGAACGGGGCCGCCGCGTAGGGGCTCACGACCGCGAGCACGGTGACCTCGGTGATCTCGCGGGAGTCCGCGATCACCTGGAACTGGCGGGCCGCCTCCAGGGAGGCGCGGGATCCGTCGGTGGCGACGATGACGTGCATGCTCAGACCTCCCGGTCCGTCGGGGAGGATGCAGCGACGCCCGCCGCGGCCTCGAGGTCCGGCTTCTTGCCGCCGAGCGTCCGCTGGGCGAGGTAGAGCACGAGGCCCAGCGCGAGGAGCCCGCCCACCCACCACAGGGCGTCGGGGTCGTCGACGAGCGTGTAGATCAGCACGGCGACGTTGCCGAGGATGCCCACGACGAGCAGCGGCGTGTTCGCTCGGTAGGTGTCCGGCGTCTCGTCCTTCCCGCGGAGCTTCAGGCACGCGACGATCACGAGCGCGTAGATGAAGAGGAGGAACACGACCGTGATGGTGGCGAGCCGGTCGACGATGTCGAGCCGCTCGTCCTCGGGGAGGCCGGCCTGGCTGGAGCGGATCGCCGCGCCGATGATCAGCAGCGACGCCACGACCGCGCCGCCGAACAGCAGCGCGACGTACGGGCTCCGGCGGGCCGGGTGCACCTTGGCGAAGACCGCCGGCACCACGTTCTCGCGGGCCATGCCGAACAGGATCCGCGACTGCGCCACCACCGTGACGAGCGCCGTGTTGCTGATGGCGACCATGGCGATGAGGCCGAAGACCACGAGCATGATCGCCGCGGGGATGAAGAACAGGTCGGCGCGCACCACCTCGAGGAGGGTGTTGCCGGCGAGGGCGTCGATCGGCACGGCGAGGGCCGCGGCCATCGAGACGAGCACGTAGACGACGCCGGCGGTCATCATGCCGCCGATGAGCGCGCGGGGGAACGCGCGGGACGGGTCGATGGTCTCCTCGGCGACGTTGGCCGCGTTCTCGAAGCCCGTCATGGCGAAGAAGGCGAGCGAGACGCCCGCGAGCACGGCGAGCACCGCGGATCCGGCGCCGCCCTCGACCTGGAACTGGAGGAGCACGGCCGGGTCGCCGACGCCCTCGACCAGCGCGATCACGCCGATGGCGACGACCACGACGAGGCCGCTGATCTCGATGAACGTCATGACGACGTTCGCGATGACCGACTCGCTGATGCCGATGAGGTTGATGACCGTGATGAGCGCCACGAACGCGACGGCGATGCCGGTCGACGCCCAGATGGCGGACTCGGGCAGCCCGATCAGGTCGCTGAGGTACCGCACGAAGCCGGCGGCGAGCGACCCGACCGCGGCCATGTTGGCGCTCAGCATGCAGATGGTGATGAAGAACGTGAGCACGGGGCTGCGGAACGCCTTGTTGATGTACAGCGAGGCGCCGGCAGCCTGCGGGTACTTCGTGACGAGCTCCGCGTAGGCGAGGCCGGTGATGGTCGCGATGGAGACGCCCACGAGGAACGCCATCCAGAACGCGCCGCCCACGGCGGCGGCGACGAGGCCGACGAGCACGTAGATGCCGGAACCCAGCACGTCCCCGACCACGTAGAAGTACAGCTGCTTGGCCGTGATGGAGCGCTTCAGCTCGGATCGCGGGGGTGCGGGTGCCTCGATGGGGTTCGCCATCACCCAACCCTAGGGGCGGGGTGCCCTGCGGTGAAGGGCCGGTTGCGGCCCCCGATGCTGCGGCATGCGTCGCCGACGGGGTCGCGCGCCACGGATCCGGTCGTGGACGCCGATCGGCGGGGCGCCCGTCAGCTCGCGTCCGGACCCGGCTCGCCCTGCGTCGTGGTCGCCGCGAGCTGCTCCATGAGCTCGGCCGTGCGTCGCAGCTCCTCCTCGTCGGCGACGGGCCCGACGGCCGAGGCGGCCTCGCGCAACCAGCCCGCGCGTGCCACGAGCACCGCGGCGAGGAGCTGACGCCCGGCGGGGGCGACGACGAGGCGGGGCCCGATCCCGTCCGTCTCCTCGGCGAGGACGCCGCGGTGGAGGAGCGCGGCGAGGCTCGGGACGAGTGCGGCGCGCGACGTCCGGGTCCAGACCGCCAGGGACCCGCGGTCCACCCGCATGTCGGTGGCGACCACGCGGAGGAGCTGGATCTGCAGTCCCGTCAGCCCGTCCCAGGCATCGATCGTGGCGGCGTCCATGACGTCGAAGACGTCGCTCATGCCGACGATGAGCCGTCCGAGCACGTGCGGATCCGTCATGGCGCGCCTCCTCGGGAGCCGGTGGCGACGACCCCGCGGGCCGTCTGCTCTGGAGGGACCGTATCGCCCGACGGCGCCGGAGGCCATGGGCGACGGCGAACCGTCACGACATCCGTCCGTCTGCGATGCTGGCACCGGATGCGCGCCGTGGGAGCGCGACCGTGACGAGGAGGTCGCATGAGCGCCGCAGCAGTCGCTGGATCCGCGGGGGCGCGCCCGTGACGCCCCGGATCCGCGCCCTCCTCCTCACGGGCATCATCACCGGGCTCACCATGGCCGTCGTCGCGGCCGCCCGGCCCTGGACCCGCCCGGACGCGCCCGACGACTGGGTCGTGCTGCGCTTCGCCGCGGGCGACGCCGGATCCGCCTACGAGGCCTTCGAGTCCCTCGCGGCGACCGAGGCGGCGGGGGACGACGCGCTGCAGCTGCTGGAGGCCGGAGGCATCGACGGCAACGAGTTCGGTGCCGACTCCTACGACGTCTACTTCGTGGGACCCGACCGCCGGATCATGTGGGAGGTCCTCGCGCCGATCTTCGCCGGGGCGCCCGTGCCGTGGACGTCGGTGGAGCTCCGTCGCGGCCTCGCGGACGCCGCGCCCGTGGTGGTGCGGGCCGGGCGCTGACCGCGGGATCCGCCGCGCGCCCTGCCGGTCCGCGCCCTGCCGGTCC
>NZ_JAVCVL010000108.1:0-9223 GCF_032917815.1 Clavibacter sp. MX14-G9D
CGCCGGGGGCCGCGCGGCTAGGACGCGGGCGAGGCAGCCTCGGAGCCATCCGCACCCGCGCCCGCGCGCAGGGCGTCGCCCACCGCTGCCAGCCGCTCCGGCCCGACGAGGCCCAGGTGGTACGCGTACGCGTCGTCGATGCCGGCGATCGCACGAGGCCAGCCCGCGCGGATCCCCGCGGCCGTGGCCGGTGGCATCGCCCACATCCAGCCGCCCAGCCGGGTGCCGGGGAGCCGGGCGCGCAGGTCGCGGACGGCGTCCGGGTCGTGCACGACGGCGTCCGCGAGGATGACGCCGTCGACGAGGTCGACGTCGTCGAGGAGGGCCGCGAAGGGGCCCGTGGCCCACGGGTCGGGATCCGCGTGCACGACGACGCGCGCCACGCCCGCCGCCCGCGCCGCGCCGACGCACGCCTCGAGCAGGAGGCGGCGCGCCCGCGCGCGCACGGCGAGCACCGCCTCCAGGCCGTCCGTGGAGCCGTCCGCGTCGACGCGGGCCCGCACCTCCGCGCGGAGGGCGTCCGGATCCACGCCGTCCGCGGCGAGCGCCGCGACGCAGGCGGTGCAGAAGCAGATGGAGAGGAGCGCCTCCACGTCGCTCGACCAGTCGGCGCCCGACGTCTTCTCGTGGGCGCTGAGGTGCGCGAGGCCGAGCGGACCGCAGGCCTCCAGCATCACGCCGTCGAGCGGTGCCGCGGCGGCGACCTCGGCGACGAGGGTCGCCGCGTACTCGCGCACCTCGGGGTGCGACGGGCAGAGCGCGTGGACGTGCACGTGCCCCCACGCGTCGACCACGGACCGTCCGGGGTGGCGCTCGCCGATCGCGCACGCGTGAGTGAGCACGATCCAGGCCTCGACGCGCAGCCCCGCCTCCCGCGCGACGGCGGCGGCGCGCTCGAAGGCCCGCGGCCCGACCCAGGGCGCATCGTCGCTCGGCCGGATCTCCCCCCACGCCTCCGGGCGCACGGGCACGTAGAGCGCGGCGTCGCGGGCGTCCACCACGCGGTGCCGCGGGTGCAGGGGCGTCGCGGCGCGGACGGAGTGGTAGGCCGCGGCGATCGCGACGGAGTCGGCACCGGCATCCCGCACGCGCGCGGTCGCCGCGGGATCGTCGATGAGGTCCCAGGGGTACACGCAGAACGCCCGGCTCATCGGACGCCCGCCGAGCGCAGCTCCTGGGCGAGCCGCTGCGCGTGCGTCCCGATGACGGCGGCGACCCGCGCGACCTCCGCGTCGTCGGCCCGGGCGACGGGCATGGAGCAGCTGATCGCGTCGGTCGCGGGGATCCGGTACCCCACGCTGACGCTCACGCAGCTGACGCCCGCGAGGTTCTCCTCGCGCTCGTGCGCGTAGCCGCGCTCGTGGAACCCGTCGAGCTGGGCGTCCAGCGCGGCGCGGTCCGTGACGGTGCGCGGGGTGAGGGCGGCCAGCGGGCCGTCGCCGAGCGCGTCGCGCCGCTCGGCGGGGCTGAGCTCCGCGAGCAGCGCCTTGCCGAGCGAGGTGGCGTGCGCGGGCAGCTGGCGGCCGACGCGCGAGGTGGCGCGGCGGGACTCGGTGGTCTCGCGCGTGGCCAGGTAGAGCACCTGGTCGCCCTCGCGGCGGGCGTAGTGGGCGGTGTAGCCGGTGTCGTCGCGGATGCGCTCGAGCGCCCGCACGGCGTGCGGGAGCGCCCGGTCGCGGTCGAGGTACGCGGTGCCGACGACGAGGGCGCGGGATCCGATGGCGACGTGCGTGCCGTCCTGCAGCATCTCGATCCAGCCGCTGGCGGCCATGGTGTGCAGCAGCTGGTGGAGGCTGGAGCGCGGGTATCCGGACGCGCGGTGCAGATCGACGACGGAGACGGGCTCGTCCGACGCCGCCAGCCGCTCGAGGAGGGCCAGGGTGCGCTCCGCCGACTTGACGGGTCGGGCGCCGCCCTCGGCCACGGCCGTCGCCGCCGCGGGTGACGATGCCGGTGCCGGCTCCCCGGCGACGCGGGTCACCACGGCTCCCCCAGCGGATGCGCCGCCGACGCGAACTCGCCGCCGATGAGGCCGTTCGCGTCGGGATCGACGCCGTCCACGTCCCGCGGCACGACGTCCGCCGCGTGCGCCTCGGCGTCGTCCTGCGGGTGGTAGCCGATGGCGTGCCCGGCGTCGTGCGCGAACCAGGCGCGGGTGTTGCGGGAGACGCCCCACACGATGCGCGCGCCGGGCTCGTCGAGCACGGCGACCGCCTCGACGAGCCGCGCGAGGTCGGGGAAGGAGAGCCAGGTGGAGAGCATGCGCGAGGTGGTGGGCCGCGCGAGGGCCGTCCCGATGCGGACGCTCACGACGGCGAGCCCGTGGCGGTCGGCGTACACGGAGCCGAGCGCCTCCATGGCGGCCTTGCTCGCGCCGTACAGGCCGTCGGGCCGCGGTTCGAGCCGGTCCACGGGCTGCGCCGGCACGGGATGGAAGCCGACGGCGTGCGTGCTGCTCGCGAGCAGTACCCGCCGCACGCCCGTGTCGCGGGCGGCCTCGAGCACGCTGCGGGTGCCCTCGACGTTCGCCTCCGCCAGCGCGGCCCACGATCGCTCCCGGCTGAGGCCGCCGAGGTGCACGACGAGGTCCGCCCCGTCGACGGCCGCGCGGACGGCGGCCGTGTCGGTGACGGAGGCCGTGATCGCCGTCTCGCCCGCGGCCGCCTCCGGGTCGACCAGGTCGATGAGGGTCAGCCGGTGGCCGGCGGCGCGCAGGAGCGGCCGCACCCCGCGGGCGACGAGGCCGGCGGCCCCGGTGATGACGATGCTGCGCGGCCCGGCACCGCCCTCCTCACGGGCCTCGGGGGCCGTCGCCGTCGTCACCATGCGTCCCCCAAGCCGTGCCCCGGATCCGCGAAGGCCCCACCGATGAGGCCGTCGGCCTCCGAGGCGTCGCCCACGTCGATCGTCGCCGCGTGCGCCTCCGCGTCATCCTGAGGGTAGTAGCCGATCGCATGGCCGGCCTCGAGCCCGGCCCATGCGCGCGTGTTGCGCGAGATGCCCCAGATGACGTGCCCGCCCGGCGCGTCGAGCGCGGCGACCGCCTCGATCATGCGGGCGAGGTCCGGGAAGGACAGCCAGGTCGAGAGGGAGCGGCTATTGGTGGGACGCTCGAGCACGGTCCCGATGCGGGCGCTGACCACGCTCATCCCGTGGCGGTCGGCGAACACGGCTCCCAGCGCCTCCATCGCGGCCTTGCTCACGCCGTAGTAGCTGTCCGGGCGGGGCGCCAGGTGCTCGACGGGGCGGGCGGGGACGGGATGGAACCCCACGGCGTGCGTGGAGCTCGCCAGCAGGACCCTCCGGACTCCCGCGTCGCGCGCGGCCTCGAGGACGCAGCGGGTGCCGTCGACGTTGGCCTCCAGCACCTCGCGCCAGGGCCGCTCGCGGCTGATGCCGCCCAGGTGCACGACGACGTCGGCGCCGCGCACGGCCTCGCGGACGGCGTCGAGGTCGGTGACGGAGGCGAGCAAGGCGGTCTCCGTGCCCACGGGGTCGGCAGCCACCAGGTCGAGGAGCACCAGCCGGTGCCCGGCTGCACGCAGCACAGGGCGCACCCCGCGTCCGGCGAGGCCAGCGGCTCCCGTGATCACGATGCGCAGTCCTGCGGTCATCCGGCCCACACCCCTTCGACCCGTCCTCGTTGACAGCGGGTCCATCGCCGCCTACGTTAGCAGACGCATTCACACTGATGTCATGCATTCACGTATGAAAATGAGGATTCGATGAAGAAGACCCGCACCGTGCAGCGCGCCGCCGCACTCCTCGCCGTCGGCGCCCTGGTCGGCACCGTCAGCGCCTGCTCCTCCTCCGCCCCCTCCTCGGGCGACGACCCCCAGGGATCCGGCTCGCTCGAGGTGTGGACGCGCAGCGCACCGGAGTCCGCCGCCTCCTACCAGCTGGTCTTCGACGCGTTCACCGCGAAGACCGGCATCGCGATCGACTACAAGCCCATCACCGAGTTCGACACGCAGCTGCAGGCGCGCGCCCAGCAGAAGGACCTCCCCGACGTCCTGATCAACGACGCCGGCTCCCTCGGCAACTACGTCTCCCAGGGCTTCGTGCTCCCCGTCGACCGGTCCTCCATCGCGGGCGAGGGCGACATCTCCGACGCCACGTGGGAGGAGAACCTCGGCACCGACGGCGAGTACTACGGCATCCCGTGGTCCCGCCAGGCGAACGTCACCATCGTCCGCAAGGACTGGCGCGAGAAGCTGGGCCGGGAGATCCCCACGACGTGGGACGAGCTCACCAGCCTCGCCCAGGCGTTCGCGACGGAGGACCCCGACGGGAACGGCCAGGCCGACACGTACGGCATGGTCGTCCCCGGCAGTGCCACGAGCGGCTACATCGCCCGGTGGTCGGCCTCCTACATCTGGCAGGCCGGCGGGGACATCATGCGGGACGAGGGCGACGGGAAGTACTCCGCCGCCATGGACTCGCCCGAGACCGCCACGGCCGTCGAATGGGTGCGCGACCAGTTCTGCACCCCCGGCGTCGTCGTGCCCGGCTCCATCAACCTGACCACCGCCGAGACCCCCTTCTTCGCGCAGGGCACCGCGGGCATCTACCAGACCGGCCCCTACAACCTGTCGACCTTCGACCAGGCCGTGGGCGCCGAGAACGTGGAGGTCATCCCGACGCCGGCCGGCCCGGACGGAGGGACGGACACGCTCGCCGAGGGCGAGAACATCTACCTCGGCGCGTCCTCCGAGAAGGCGGACCTGCAGAAGCAGCTCGCCGAGTTCCTCATCACCCCGGAGGCCCAGGAGCTCGCGATGAAGGTGGAGACGAACGCGGCGGGCGTGACGACGCAGCCCGTCGTGCGCATCCCCGTCAACACCACGATCGACGTCGGTGCGGTCAAGGCGGACCCCCGTTGGGACATCGTCACCGCGGCCTACGCGGATGACGCCCGCACCTTCCCCTGGTCCATCGACTTCACTCCGTACCGTCAGATCGTCGCCGACGGCCTGAACGCCATCGCGGCGGACTGCTCCAGCGACATCCCGGCCGGGCTCGCGTCCATCGACGAGCAGCTGACCAGCGAGATCGACTCGCAGGGGATCGGCGAGTGACCGCGGGCGCCCCGGCGGGGGTGATCGTGGACGCGGCTCGTGAGGAGCCCGTCGTCCTCACGCCGGTGCGGCGGACGGCGCGCGCGCCGTTCCGCACGCGCTCGCTGATCCCGTGGGCGTTCCTCGTCCCCGGCCTCCTCCTGGGCGCCCTCTTCAAGTTCATCCCGATGATCGAGGGCTTCCGCATGAGCGCCGTGAAGGTGCAGCCCTTCCTCGGCGACGAGTTCGTCGGGTTCGACAACTACGCGAAGGTGCTCGGCGACCAGCGCTTCATGGACGCCCTCGGGCACACCGTGATCCTGGGGCTCGGGCAGACGATCGGCTCGCTCGCGGTCGGCGTCGTCCTCGCGCTGCTGCTCGAGGGGACCACCCGGCGGCTGTGGTTCATCCGCACCGCCGTGTTCCTCCCCGTCGTGACGGCCCTGGCCGTGGTCGGCGAGATCTGGCGGATCCTGTACTTCCCGGCCGACGCGGGGTTCCTCAACCAGGTGCTGGGCACCGTCGGGATCGCGCCGCAGGGCTTCATCAGCGACCAGTCGACGGCGCTCGGCTACGTGATGCTCGTCGGCATCTGGACCGGAGCGCCGTACAACATGGTGATCATCCTCGCGGGCCTCGCCGGGATCGATCGCACCCTCTATGAGGCGGCAGCGGTCGACGGGGTGACCGTGCGGCAGCGGCTCGTGCACATCGTGCTGCCGGCCCTCCGCCCGGCGGTCAGCGTCGTGCTCACCCTCGCGGCCATCCGCAGCCTGCGCACCTTCACCGAGGTGTACGTGCTCACCGGGGGCGGGCCCGCGGGCTCGACGGAGGTGTGGATGACCCGGGTCTACTCGCTCGGATTCCGTTCGAACGACCTCGGCGTCGCGTCCGCAGCCTCCGTGCTCCTCCTGCTCGCCACCCTCGCCCTCACCATCGGCGTCCGCGCCCTGACCTCACGCAAGGAGAAGGCCCTGTGAGCATCCTCGAGCGCCCCGCGCGCCGGGCCCGTCGGGAGAACGACGGCCAGTTCGACAGCGCACTCGGCTGGAAGACCGGCCCCCGGGTGTCCAACGTCGTGCGCCTGGTGCTGTGCCTGATCGTCCTCATCGTCTTCGCCGCGCCGTTCGTCATCATCGTCTCGGGCGCCTTCGACGCGTTCACGTCGTCGACGAGCATCCGCCTCATCCCGGCGCAGTTCTCGCTCGAGTCGTTCCGCATCGCGGCCGACAAGGGCGTCTTCTCCTACTTCGCCAACTCCCTCGTGATCGCGGGAGGCGGGCTGGTGCTCCAGATCGCGATCGCGATCCTCACCTCGTACGCCCTCGCGCGGCACCGGTTCCGCGGCCAGTCGTTCGTGATGCTGCTGTTCCTGCTTACGATGATGCTGCCGGAGGAGGTCATCGCGATCCCGCTCTCGCAGGTCATCGGCGACGTCGGCGGCCTCGGCATCAACCTCCGCGGCACGCCGTGGGGCGTCATCCTCCCGGTCGCCGTCTGGGGCTTCTCGATCCTCGTCATGACGGAGTTCATGAAGGACATCCCCCTGGAGATCGAGGAGGCCGCGCGGCTCGACGGCTGCGGGGAGCTCCGGATGCTCTGGACGATCATCCTGCCGCTCTGCAAGCCCGTCCTGGGGGTGGTCACGATCTTCGGCTTCATGATGATCTGGGATCAGTACCTGCTCCCCCTCATCGCCGCCGACGACCCGAGCGACTACACGCTCACCGTCGCGCTCAGCATCCTCCGCACCGATGCGGAGGTCGGCTCGGGCGTCCTCCTCGCCGGCGCCCTGCTCGCGCTCCTGCCCAGCCTCGTCATCTACCTGCTCATGCAGAAGTCGCTCATCCGGGGGATCACCTCCGGCGCGACGAAGGGATAGCCCATGATCATCCGCGACCTCGTCGTCACGCCCATCGCGTTCCGCGACCCTCCCCTGCTGAACGCCGACGGCGTGCACGAGCCCCTGGCGCTGCGCACCATCGTCGAGCTCGTCGTCGACGGCGGCGTCATCGGCCTCGGCGAGGGCCAGGGCGGTGCGGCCGCGGCCGATGCCGTCGCCTCCGTCCGGGACGCCGTCATCGGGCTCAGCGTGTTCGACCTCCACGGCATCGAGGCGGCGGTCGGCGCGGCCCTCGGGGGCGACGACGGCCCGCTCGACCGCCGCGCCCGCCGCGTCGTCTACTCGATGATCGACGTCGCCGCGCACGACGCCCAGGGCCGCATCACGGGCCTGCCGGTCAGCGAGCTGCTGGGCGGCCGGGTCCGCGACGCCGTCCCGTACAGCGCGTACCTCTTCTACAAGTGGGCGGCGCACCCCGGTCAGGAGCCCGACGACTTCGGCGCGGCGCTCGATCCCGCGGGCATCGTCGCGCAGGCCCGCCTCCTCATCGGCCGGTACGGGTTCGGCTCCATCAAGCTGAAGGCGGGCGTGCTCCCGCCCGACGAGGAGATCGCCGCGATCCGCGCCCTCGCCGAGGCGTTCCCCGACCACCCGCTGCGCATCGACCCCAACGGCGCGTGGACGCACGAGACGGCCCTCCGCGTCGCGCGCGAGCTGGACGGCGTGCTCGAGTACCTGGAGGACCCGGTGCTCGGGATCGACGGGATGGCCGCCGTGGCCGCCGAGGTGTCCCAGCCGCTCGCCACGAACATGTGCGTCGTGACCTTCGAGCAGATCGCGGAGGGCTTCGCGAAGGACGCCGTGCAGATCGTGCTCTCCGACCACCACTACTGGGGCGGGCTCGCGCACACCCGCGAGCTGGCGGCGATCTGCGCCACCTGGGGCGTGGGCCTGTCCATGCACTCGAACTCGCACCTCGGGATCTCCCTCGCCGCGATGACGCACGTCGCCGCCGCGAGCCCCGAGCTCGGCTACGCCTGCGACACCCACTACCCGTGGAACCGCGGCGACGACGTCATCGTCCCCGGCGTCCTCGAGATCGTGGACGGCGCCGTCGCCGTGCCGACCGGCCCCGGCCTCGGCGTCGAGCTCAACCGCGAGGCTCTCGCCCGGCAGCACCGCGTGTACCGGGAGTCCGGCCGCACCGTGCGCGACGACACCGGCTACATGCGCAGCATCCATCCCGCCTACGACCCCACGCTCCCGAGGTTCTGATGACGATCACCGACACCACCGCCGCCCCCGCCACCGCCGCGTCCGGCGGGCTCGCCCCGCTCGAGGGCGTGCTCTTCTTCCCCGTGACCCCGTTCGACGCCCACGACCGCGTCGACGAGGACCTGCTCGCCGCGCACGTGGCCGACGGGCTCGGCCAGGGCGCCGGCGCCGCCTTCGTCGCGTGCGGCACGGGCGAGTTCCACGCGCTCGACGTCGAGGAGTACGCGCAGGCCGTGCGCGTCGGGGTCGCGGCCGCCGCGGGGCGTCACGTCGTCGTCGCGGGAGTCGGCGGGCCGCTCGGGCATGCCCGCCGGTGCGCCCGCATCGCCGCCGAGCTGGGCGCGGACGGGATCCTCGTGATGCCGCCCTACCTCGTGCAGGGCCCCCAGGCCGGCGTCGCCGCGTACGTGGAGGCCATCGCCGCCGCATCGCCGCTGCCGCTCATCGCGTACCACCGGGGCACCGCGCAGTTCAGCGAGTCGACGGTGGAGCGGCTCCTCGCCCTGCCCACCCTCGCCGGCATCAAGGACGGGGCCGGCGACATCGCCCTCATGCAGCGCTTCGTGCTGGCCGCGCGCCGGGCCGGACGGGAGGACGTGCAGTTCTTCAACGGCCTGCTGACGGCCGAGGCGAGCCAGGCGGCCTACCGCGCCATCGGCGTGCCGCTGTACTCGTCCGCCGTCTTCGCGATGGCTCCGCGGATCGCGCGGGCGTTCTTCGCCGCCTACGAGGCCGACGACCGGGAGGCGCAGCGCAGGCTCCTCGACGGGTTCTACACGCCGCTCGTGCGCCTGCGCGACCAGACGCCGGGCTTCGCCGTGTCGCTCATCAAGGCGGGCCTGCGGCTCCGGGGGATGCCGGTCGGGTCCGTCCGGGCGCCGCTCGTGGATCCGAGCCCGCATCAGCTCGCGGAGCTCGAGCGGATCCTCGCGCACGGCGACGAGGTGGTCTCGTGAGCGGCGCGGACACCACGGCGGAGGCCGTCCGGGAGACCGTGGCGCGCGCCGCCGCGGCCGCCCCCGCCGCCGCCCGGGCCACCGAGGCGGAG
>NZ_JAVCVL010000109.1:0-9189 GCF_032917815.1 Clavibacter sp. MX14-G9D
GCCCCGCCGCGGGCGGCCGGTCCGCGCCACGCGCCGGATGCCGCGGCCGTCACCGGGCGTCCGCGTGCTCCGGCGGCCACACCACGGCGAAGCGCTCGAAGACGATGTCCTCGTCCTCCGACCACACGGCGCCGCGGGCCGCGCTCACCCGCTGCCAGTAGATCCGGTGCTGGATGCGCCAGCTGTCGAGCGAGCGGTCGTCCTCCCCCTCGTCGTGCGCGAAGGCGGCGTCGGCGCTCGCGAAGGGGCCGACGCGGAGCTCGGTGCTGCGGATCACGATGCGCGGCCTCCCGGCGCCGTCGCACGCGATCCAGTGCGATCCGATGCGCGGCACCTGCTCGCCGCGGGCGAGGAAGTCGGCGACGAGCTCGGCGGTGGCGCGCTTCCGGCCGTCGAGCACGATCCCGAGCAGCTCGTCCGCGAGGCGCGCGGTGTCCCCGAAGCGCTCGACCGTGTGCTCGGGTCCCGCGGCCACCGCCTGCGGGTGCGCCTCCGCGTACGCCGCCCACATGCGCGCCGCGGCGGGGAGGTCGGGCGGGGAGGCGGGCGCGGTCGCATCGCTCATGGACCCGATGCTCCATGCGGGCGGGCCCCGGCCCGATCCGGCGCCGCGGCGCCCGTAGCCTGATCCGGTGGAAGACCCGACGCCGCCGCCCGCCCGCCGATCCCGTCCCGAGCGCGCCGCCGGCCGGACCGCCGGCCGCCCCGCCCCCGACGCCGAGGCCCGCTCGGAGGCGCTGAAGGAGCGGATCTACGTCACCTTCACCGCGCTCGCGGTCACCATCGCGACCGAGCGCGAGGCCGACCACGCGACCGTCGGGACGGCCGCCCTCACCCTCCTGCTCACGGTGGTGGGCACGCTGCTCGCGGTGTCGGTGGCCGAGTGCATCGCGCAGATGGTCCGCGACGGCGAGGTGCCGGACCGCCGCGACGTGGCCCACATCCTCTACGTGTGCGGCAGCTCGCTCGGCGTCCTGCCCGCGCCGCTCGCGATCCTCGGGCTCTCCGCGCTCGGGGTGCTCGACCTGGCGACGGCCCTGCGGATCATCTCGATCGTGCTGGTGGCGACGCTCGTGCTCGTGACCCTCATCGCCGTCCGCCGGCTCCGCGTCGCGCTGGGCGTGAAGCTCCTGGTGCTCGGGGGCGTCGCGGCGCTCGGCGTCCTGGTCCTCGTGGTGGAGCTTGCGGTCCACTGAGCGTCGGCGGCCGGCGGGGGCGCGGATCCCCGCGGGAGCGGGCGCGCCCGTAGCGTGACCCCATGACCGCCGCCCCGCTGCCCGCGCGCATCGAGACCGCGCGCCTCCTGCTGCGGCCGCTCGGCCCGGGGGACGCGGACGTCGTCCACCGCCTCTGGACCGAGCGCGACCCCCGCGTCCCGCCGGAGCGCCGCGTCGACGGGGACGGGCACCCGACGCGCGACGAGGTCCGCGCCCGTCTGGCCGTGCAGGCCGAGGAGTCGCTGCGCACCGGCGTCGGCCAGCTGGCGATCGAACGCCGGGACGCGCCGGGGGTCGTGGGCTACTGCGGGCTGGTCGTCGGCCGCGCGTCCGCGGAGGAGCCGGAGATCGTCGTCGAGCTGCTGCACGAGGCGCAGGGGCAGGGCATCGCGACGGAGGCCGTCCGCGCCGTGGTCGACGCAGCGCGCGCCACGGGCCGCGTCCGGCTCTGGGCCACGGTGCGCCGCTGGAACGCAGCCTCGCTCCGCGTGCTCGCCGAGGCCGGCTTCACGGAGAGCGGCCGGGTGACGCCGGACCCCGACCACGGCGACCTCGTCTGGATGACGCGCGACCTCACGGCCTGACCTCGGGCCGCGCCACCGGACCCCGCGCCGGTGCCTCCCAGCGCACCTCGCCGTCCACCACCACGTCCGTCGGCACCAGCGCGAGCCGTCGCGCGACGGCCTGCGACGCCGCGTGATCGGGGTGGATGCGCGCCCGCACGGTCCCCACGCCGTCCTCCCGCAGCCACCGGAGCATCGCGGCCGCGCACTCCACGGCGGCGCCGGCCCCCTGGGCCCCGGTCCCGATCAGCCACGCGACCTCCGCCGTGCGCGCCTCCCCCTCGCCGGTCACGGTCGCCTGCACGAAGCCGGCGGCCCGCCCCGAGGCGCGCTCCCGGATCACCCACACGAGCCACCGCTCCGACCCGTCCGGCGAGCGCCCCGCCGCCTGGCGGGCGAACCGGGTCCGCAGCGCGTCGAGCGTCGGCGGCACGCCGCCCGTGAAGCGGTACAGCGCCGGATCCCGGAGCACCCCGACCATCTCGCCCGCGTGCCCGACCACCAGCGGCTCGAGCGCGTACCGCTCCGTGACGAGCACGGGAGCGGGCGACGTCGTCACCGCCCGATGCTCCCACGCGCCACGCCCGGCGGGCAGGCCGGCCGGCGTCCTCGAGCGCCGTGTCGGGCCCCGGGAGGGGAGCCGGAGGACGGCGTGTGACCTGATTGACGCATGAGCTCCGAACGCGGCCTCGAACGGCTCGTCGCCTTCAGCGTCGCGGGCTTCGCCATCGCCATCACCCTGGTCGTCCTGCCGCTCGTGGACACCGCCCGCGACGGGGCGTCCGACAGCGTCGCGGGCTTCGTGCGGGAGAACGCGGCGCCCCTCGGCGCGGCGGCCCTGAGCTTCGTCGTGATCGCCGCGCTCTGGCAGGCCCACCACGCCGTCCTCGGGCGGATCCGGGCGCTCACCGGGGGCATGATGCGCGCGAACTGGCTGTGGCTGGCCGCCATCGTGTTCCTGCCGCTGCCCACCGTCCTCATCGTCGGGGCCGCGGAGGAGGACCGGCTGGGCGTCGTCTTCTACATCGCGACCATGCTGGTCGCGTCCACCTCCCTCGCCGTGCTCGCCGAGCTCGGGATCCGAGCCACGCCGCCCACCGCCGCAGCCGCTGGATCCCCACCGGCCTGATGGCGGCCGCCCTCGTCCTCGCCGCGGCCGTGACCGGCGTCGGCACCTGGGCGCTCCTCGTGCTGCTCATCACGATCCCCCTCGAGCGCCTCGGCCGCCCCCGCCGTCGCCCGCGCCGCACCCCGCCGATACGCTGACGACGTGACACCCCGCGGCGCCCCGACGCCCTCCGCATCCGCCGCCCCGAGCACCTCCGCCGCCGCGCTCACCGCTCCCGGCGGCCGCCGGATCGCCGTGCAGTTCGTCGCGATGGGCACGGTGTGGGGTGCCAGCTTCCTGTTCATGAAGGTCGCGCTGGAGGGCGTCTCGTTCGGCCAGGTGTCCTGGACCCGGCTCGTGCTCGGCGCCGTCGCACTCGGCCTCATCGTCGCCGGGCGCCGCCTGCCGCTGCCGCGGGAGCGCGTCGTCTGGCTGCACTTCGCGGTCGTCGGCGTCGTCGGGTCGGCCATCCCGTTCTCGCTGTTCGCCTGGGCCGAGCAGCACGTCACCTCGGGGGTCGCGAGCATCTACAACGCGACCACGCCGATCATGACGGCGCTCCTCGCGACCCTGGCCTTCCGCGTCGAGCGGCTCGGCCGTCGGCAGCTCGCGGGCATCGCCCTCGGCATCGCGGGCGTCGTCGTGATCATCGGGCCGTGGCGGCTGACCCCGTCGGCGGAGGCCGCCGCGTCCGGCCAGCCGCTGCTCGAGCTCGCGGGCCAGCTCGCGTGCCTGGGCGCGGCCCTCTGCTACGGGATCACGTTCGGCTACCTCCGCCGCTTCCTCACGCACCGCGGCATCCCCGGCGTGGTCACGGCCTTCATGCAGATCGGCATGGGAGCCGCTGCCATGGTCGTCGCCACCCCGTTCCTCGCCACCGGGCCCGTGTCGCTCGACGTGCCGGTCGTCCTCAGCCTGCTGGTGCTCGGCGTGGTCGGCACGGGCCTCGCGTACCTCTGGAACATGAACGTGCTGCTCGCCTGGGGACCCACCGCCACCTCCACCGTCACGTACATCACGCCGGTCGTCGGCGTCGCGCTCGGGATCCTCGTGCTCGGCGAGACCCTGCACTGGAACGAGCCCGCCGGTGCCGCCCTCGTGCTCCTCGGCGTGCTCCTGTCGCAGGGCCGCCGCCGCGCGGCCCCACGATCGAGGCACGCCCCGGCGACGTCCGCCGGAGACCCCGCGGCGCCTCCCGCCCCCGCGGCCGCGACGCGCACCCCTCCGACGCCCGGCTAGGCTCGCCGGGTGCGTCTCGTCATCGCCCGCTGCTCCGTCGACTACGCCGGCCGCCTCAGCGCGCATCTCCCCCTCGCCACCCGGCTCCTCATGGTCAAGGCCGACGGGAGCCTCCTCGTCCACTCGGACGGCGGCTCCTACAAGCCCCTCAACTGGATGAGCCCGCCCTGCACGATCGTCGAGGTCGAGCCCGACGACGACCAGGCGCTCGCGGGGGTCCGCGAGATCTGGCGCGTGGTGCAGCCGAAGACGGCCGACATGCTCGTCGTCTCCATCCACGAGGTGCTGCACGACTCCGCCCACGACCTCGGCGTCGACCCGGGCCTCGTGAAGGACGGCGTGGAGGCGCACCTGCAGAAGCTGCTCGCCGAGCAGATCCACCTGCTGGGGGACGGCCACGAGCTGGTGCGCCGCGAGTACATGACCGCGATCGGGCCGGTCGACATCCTGGCGCGGGACGCTGCCGGCCGGTCGGTCGCGGTGGAGCTGAAGCGCCGCGGCGACATCGACGGCGTCGAGCAGCTCACGCGCTACCTGGAGCTCATGAACCGGGATCCGCACCTCGCGCCGGTCACGGGCGTGTACGCCGCGCAGGAGATCAGGCCGCAGGCCCGCACGCTCGCCGAGGACCGCGGGATCCGCTGCCTCCTCCTCGACTACGACGCCATGCGCGGCCTCGACGACGGGCACTCGCGCCTGTTCTGACGCGGGCCGCGTCCGGGACGCGCTCCGGGTGCGCTCCCGGCGGGCACCCGCACGACCCTCGTAGGGTGTCAGCGTGACCGCACCCGACACGACCACGCCGTCCTCCGTCGCCGGCTCCGCACCCTGGAGCTGCATCCTCTTCGACCTCGACGGCACCATCACCGACTCGGCCCCCGGCATCACGGCGCAGCTCGCGAAGACGCTCGTCTTCATGGGCCTGCCGGTGCCGGGCCCCGCCCAGCTGCTCGAGTACGTGGGCCCGCCCATCCTCGACTCCTTCCGCGACCTCGCCGGCATGGACGACGAGGCCCAGCAGCGCGCGCTCGCCCACTACCGCGCGGGCTACGCGGCCGGCGGCGTCTTCGACAGCGCGGTCTACGACGGCGTCCCCGACGTGCTGCGCGCGATCCGCGCCGCCGGCATCCCGCTGTCCCTCGCCACCAGCAAGCCCGAGTCGCAGGCGCGCCGCGTGCTCGACCACTACGGCCTCACCGACCTGTTCACGGAGATCTGCGGCGCCAGCGAGGACGAGGTGCGCTCCGCCAAGGCCGACGTCATCGAGGAGGCGCTGCGGCGGCTCCGCGCGGCCGGCGTCGACGTCGCGAACGCGGTGATGGTGGGCGACCGCGAGCACGACGTGCTCGGGGCCGCCGCGCACGGCATCCCGACCGTCATGGTCGGCTGGGGCTACGGCAGCCCGGCCGAGGCGGCGGGCACGATCGCGGTCGTCGAGACGGCCGCCGAGCTCGCCTCGCGCCTGGTCCCGGAGGTGCGGGCACCCGCCGCCTGAGCGGCCCGCTCCGAATCCCTCACAAGCAGGAGCGTTTCCACAGATCCGGCTGCCGACCCCCGCCCGCCCCGGGGTTAGCAACACGGAGTGACAGAATGACCCGCGGAGGAACCATGTCATCACCGCAGGACCTGCAGGACCCGCTCGCGCTCGACAGGCAGGTCAGCTACTCGCTCGTCGTCGCCGCACGCAGCGTGACCGCCCTCTACCGCCCCATCCTCGACCCCCTCGGGCTCACCCACCCGCAGTACCTCGTCCTCCTCGCCCTCTGGGCGCGCGGACCCCGCTCGGTGAAGGACCTCAGCCACGAGCTCCAGCTCGACAGCGCCACGCTCTCCCCCCTCCTCAAGCGCCTGGAGGCCATGGGCCACGTGTGGCGCGTGCGCCGCGCCACCGACGAGCGGGTGCTCGAGATCGGCCTCACCGACCAGGGCCGCGAGCTGCGCGAGCGGGCAGTCACCATCCCGCAGCAGATCCGCGACCGCCTGTCCATGTCGGAGGAGCAGCTCCAGGGGCTGAAGTCGGTGCTCAGCCAGGTCATCGACAACGCGAAGGCGCTCCCCGAGACCATCTGACCGGGCGGCGCCCCGCCGTCCGCCGCACCCGCACCCGCACCACCTGCATCCCCGCACCACCCGAACGGAGCGCGACCAGTGAGCGACACGGTCCGCGCGGTGCTCCTCCTGGAGTGCTACGTCACCGTCACGCTCCTGGCGCCGCTCCTCCTCGGCCGGCTGCCGCTCGTCGCCCAGCGTCCCGTCGCCATGCTCGCCGCGTGGCACGGGTTCCTCGCCACGGCGGTGCTGAGCCTCGGCTCGGGGCTCGGCCTCCTCATCCACCAGGGCATGTCGCTGCAGGCGGGCGCGCATCCGGCGGCGGATGCGGGCGCGCCCGGCGCCGCGCCCCTCGCGGCCGTCCCCGTCGCCGCCGTCCCCCTCGCGGCCGTCCCCCTGGCGTACGTCGCGGCGGGGGTGCTCGGGGTGCTGCTGTTCCGCATCGTGGAGGAGGGCGGACGTGTGGTGCGCGAGGCGCGGCGGCGGGCCGGCGAGGTCGCGACCCTGCTGCTCGCCTCCCGGCCGTACCGGGTCGCCGGCCGCGACGCGCGCCTCGTCGAGTCCGACGTGCCGCTCGCCGCGCTCTCGCCCGCGACCGGCGTGATCCTCCTCACCACGGAGGCGCGCGCCCGCCTCGACGACGACGAGCTCGCCGCCGTCATCGAGCACGAGACCGCGCATCTCGAGCAGCGGCACGCGCTGGCGGTGCGCCTCGCCCAGGTCTCCCGCGCGATCCTGCCGGCGCTGCCCGCCAGCCAGCGCCTCGCCCTGTCCACGACCATCGCGATCGAGTTCATCGCCGACGACCACGCCGCCCGGGTCGCCGGTCCCGCGACCGTGGCGTCCGCGCTCCGGAAGCTCGATCCCGGGGGCGGCCTCTCCGCGCTCCGCGCCGACCGCCTGGACCAGCCCCGCGGCGGGCATCCGGTCGCCCTGCGGCTGCTGTGCGCCGTCGCGTGCGCGCTCCCCGCGCTGCCGCTCGTCATCGTGCTGCTGCCGCCCTCCTGACCTCCGCGCGGTGCGATCCCGCCACCGCGTCGCCAGCCCGCGCCGCCGGCCCGCCGGGACCCGTGCGGTAGGGTCGCTCCCGAAGGGGAGTAGTCCCCCCGGCCCTCGGGCCGGACGGCGATGCGTCGACATGCTGGCCCCCGGGCCCGGTGCATCACCCGCCCCGGAGCACGCGGACGGCGGGCGGACGAGACCTTCGGCCAGACGAACGACAGGCGCACGCGCGCCGTCGCGTCGGCCGGAGACCCCGCGTCCCGGTCGTCGCCCGACCGGAGGACCCATGACCGCCATCCCCCCTGCCCGCACGCCCGATCCCACCCCCGCCCAGGTGCGCCGCTGGCGGCAGTACCTCGCCGACGAGCGCGCCGAGGCGGCCGTCTACCGCGACCTCGCCGGCCGGCGCACGGGCGAGGAGCGCGAGATCCTGCTCGCCCTGGCCGAGGCCGAGGGCCGCCACGCCGACCACTGGATCGAGCTGCTCGGCGACCGCGTCGGCCGGCCCGTGCGCGGCGACGTCCGCACCCGCATCCTCGGCGTCCTCGCCCGCCGCTTCGGATCCGTGTTCGTGCTGGCCCTCGCCCAGCGCGCCGAGAGCCGGTCGCCGTACGCCGACGACGCGGACGCCACCGACGCCATGGCCGCCGACGAGCGCGTGCACGAGGAGGTCGTCCGCGGCCTCGCCACCCGCGGGCGGATGCGCCTGTCCGGCACCTTCCGCGCCGCCGTGTTCGGCGCCAACGACGGGCTCGTCAGCAACCTCGCGCTCGTGATCGGCATCACGGCCACGGGAGTCCCCACCGCGGTGATCCTCGCCACGGGCCTCGCCGGCCTCCTCGCGGGCGCGCTCTCGATGGGCGCGGGCGAGTTCGTGTCCGTGCGGTCCCAGCGCGAGCTGCTCGAGGCCTCGGCCCCGGGCGCGGGCACCCGCGACGCCCTGCCCCACCTCGACGTGGACGCCAACGAGCTCGCGCTCGTCTACCGCGCCCGCGGCATGACCGAGGAGGAGGCGCTCGCGCACGCCGACGAGGTGCTGCGCGACCTCGCGGCCGAGACCCGTCCCATCCCGGTGACCATCGGGGGCGTCGGTCCCGACGACGAGCACGAGAGCGTCGGCACGGCGTGGGGCGCCGCCCTGTCGAGCTTCTGCTTCTTCGCCTCGGGCGCCGTGATCCCGGTGCTGCCCTACCTGCTCGGCCTGCAGGGCGTCGCCGCGCTGGTCCTCGCGTCGGTCCTCGTCGCGATCGCGCTGTCGATCACGGGCGCGGTCACGGGCCTCCTCTCGGGCGGCCCGCCGCTGCGGCGCGCGGCGCGCCAGCTGCTCATCGGGTTCGGGGCCGCCGGGGCCACCTACCTGCTGGGGCTCCTCTTCGGCACGCAGGTCGGCTGATCCGTCCGGGGCCCGGGCGGGCCGGTCCCGCCGCAGCCGATACGGTGGGCGCATGGCTGACGGAGATGACCCCCGCCGTCGCGAGGACTCCCTCGCGACGCGCATGAGCGACGCGGTGGCGCGCACGAGCGAGCGGGAGGTCGCCCTGCGGGCGATGGGCCTGCTGGACGGCCTGTACGAGGGCGACGACTTCCTGCTGCTGGTCGGCGGACGCCACGCCCGCGGGATCCTCAACGGCGCACCTCCCCTCTACTGGCCTGAGGCCTGGGGCGCCCGCGCGCTCCTCTACGCGTGGACGCCGGAGGCCGCGAAGGTCGTCGAGAAGAACCTGACGAACCGCGCCTGGCGCGTGCGCGAGGCGTGCGCGAAGGTCGTGGCGACCCGGCAGCTGCCGCTGGTCCGCGCCCTCACGGTCCTCGTCACGGACGAGAACGCCCGCGTCCGCGGCGCCGCCCTGCGTGCCCTCGGCGCGGTCGGCTCCCCGGCCGACGAGGAGGTCGTCCGCCGCGCCCTCACCGACCCGGACACGTCCGTCCGCGTCGCGGCGCACGACGGGCTCGAGGCCCTCGCGGCCCGCCACCCGTCGGTGCTCTCCGCCTCCGGCCGTCACGCGGCCGC
>NZ_JAVCVL010000011.1:0-35270 GCF_032917815.1 Clavibacter sp. MX14-G9D
GGCTCCGCCTCCGCCGACGCCGACGCCGACGCCGACGCCGACGCCGACGAGCGAGGATCGCCCGCCGGACGGGTCGCGGACGGTGCGCGTGCCCGCGCGTCGCGAGGGTGCGTGCCCCGGCACGTCGAGGAGCGTCACGAGCCGCGGCCACGGCGTGATGCGCGGGAGTCCGTGCACGGCGGCGGCCGAGGCGCCGCCGAGCACGACGGGCGGCGTGGACGCGCTGACGAGCGCCCGGATGCGCAGGAGGTGCCGCTCCCGACTCGACACGGCCTCCCACCCGCCCCTCTCGACGTGCACCCCGGCGCGCAGCCGCACGAGCTCCCCCCGCGCCTCGGCACGTGCGACCGTCACGGGGTCGGCGCGCTCGTGCACCGCGTCCGCGCCGCAGTCGGACGCATCACCGGCGGACGCCGCGCCGGACAGGATCAGGACCACGTCGGGAGGCCCCAGCACCCCCGCCCCGAGGACGTCGGGCACGGGCATCTGCGGGGAGTCGGGCGGCATGACCGCACTGTGCCGTGCCCGCCGCTCGCCGGACGCTCGCCGGCGCGGCCCGCGGGCCGTCGGTCACCGCGCACCCCTGTGAGGGAGGGCGCCCCGCATCCCGAGGTCGACCCGGCGACGACCGCCGACGACGCGCGAGGGGCCGGCGCTGTCCGCGCCGGCCCCTCGTCCTCACCGCGCGTGACGCGCGGCCCCGCGCATCAGCGCCGGTAGTTGGGCGCCTCGACGACCATCTGCACGTCGTGCGGGTGCGACTCCTTCAGCCCGGCCGCCGTGATGCGCACGAAGCGCCCGCGGTCCTTGAGCTCGCCGACCGTGCGCGCCCCGACGTAGAACATCGACTGCCGGAGGCCGCCCGTGAGCTGGTACACCATGTTCGCGAGCGATCCGCGGTAGGGCACCTGGCCCTCGATGCCCTCGGGGATGAGCTTGTCGTCGCTCGGCACGTCCGACTGGAAGTAGCGGTCCTTCGAGTAGGAGGTCTTCGAGCCGCGGGTCTGGAGCGCGCCGAGCGAGCCCATCCCCCGATAGCTCTTGAACTGCTTGCCGCCGACGAACATGAGGTCGCCCGGGCTCTCGTCGCAGCCCGCGAGGAGGCTGCCGAGCATGACGGTGTCGGCACCGGCGACGAGCGCCTTCGCGATGTCGCCCGAGTACTGCAGGCCGCCGTCCGCGATGACCGGGATGCCGGCGGCGCGCGCGGCGAGCGACGCCTCGTAGACGGCGGTGACCTGGGGCACGCCCACGCCCGCGACGACGCGCGTGGTGCAGATGGACCCGGGGCCGACGCCGACCTTGATGGCGTCCGCGCCCGCGTCGATGAGCGCCTGGGCGCCCGACCGGGTCGCGACGTTGCCGCCGATGACGTCGACGTGCGACGTCGCCGGGTCGGACTTCAGCCGGCGGATGATGTCGAGCACGCCCTTGCTGTCGCCGTTCGCGGTGTCCACCACGAGCACGTCGACGCCCGCCTCCACGAGGGCGAGCGCGCGCTGCCAGGCGTCGCCGAAGAAGCCGATGGCCGCCCCGACGCGGAGGCGCCCCTCGGCGTCCTTGGTCGCGTCCGGGTACTGCTCGGACTTGTCGAAGTCCTTGACCGTGATGAGGCCGCGGAGCTTGCCGGCGTCGTCCACCAGGGGGAGCTTCTCGATCTTGTGCTCCGCGAAGATCGCGATCGCGTGGTCGGGATCGATGCCGACCCCGCCCGTGATGAGCGGGGTGCGGGTCATGACGTCGCGCACGAGCGTCGTCGCCGCCTGGACCGGCGAGACGAAGCGCATGTCCCGGTTGGTGATGATGCCGACGAGGGTGCCGTCGGACTCGACGACGGGGAGGCCCGAGACGCGGAACTGGCCGCAGAGCGCGTCCACCTCGGCGACGGTGGCGTCGGGCCGCGTCGTGACGGGATTCGTGATCATGCCCGACTCGCTGCGCTTGACCTTGTCGACGAAGGCCGCCTGGTCCTCGATGGAGAGGTTGCGGTGGATCACGCCCAGACCGCCCTGGCGGGCCATCGCGATGGCCATGCGCGCCTCGGTGACGGTGTCCATCGCCGAGGAGAGGAGGGGAGCCGCGACGCTGATGTTGCGGGTGAGGCGGGACGTGGTGTCCGCCTCGCTGGGGATGACGTCGGTGTGCCCCGGGAGGAGCATGACGTCGTCGTAGGTGAGGCCGATGACGCCGAACGGGTCGGACTGATCCAAGTTCCCTCCAGGGGGGTGAGAGGCGGACGATGCACCCGGGGGACCGCGTCGGCAACCGGTGTGTCGATGTTAACGGTCGTGCTCCCGCGCTATTCCCGCGCTATCACGCGGCCACGCGCCGTGGACGCGAAACATCCAGGACATAATCAGCACGTACTGTCAACCAACGTCGTCCTGACGGTAGTCGCGGTGCCTGTGCGGATGTGCCCATCCCACGGCTCCCCCTATGGAGGTCTAGTGATAGCCACTGGTTCGGCCGGAGCACGCGCGCAGCGCATGTGGGCCCTGATTCTCGCGGTGGCGTTCGCCTGCGCCGCACTCGTCCTCACGGCCCCGGCGGGTGCTCACGCGGATCCCCGCGCGGCGCCCCAGGCCGTCGACCCGGCATCCGCCGAGCAGTCCCTGCTCGTGTGGGTCCGGGCGGACGCCGACAAGACCGGCATCGCCGGCGTCACCGTCACGGTGTCGGGCGGCGGCGTCGACGCCACCGGCACGACCGACGCCGAGGGCAAGGCGGAGGTCGGGCTGTCCGCCCCCGGGTCGTTCACCGTCGAGGTCGACGAGTCCACGGTCCCCGAGGGCGCGGGCATCCCCCGCGCGGGCTCGAGCCCCCGCGAGATCGACGTCGCCGCGGGCAACAAGAACGTGCCGGCCTTCTTCTTCCTCTCCCCCGACGGCGGCGCGGCGGCGGGCCCGAGCCCCACGCCGAGCACCGACGGGGGCACGTCCACCGGCGGCGAGACGGCCGCCCCGGACACCGAGACCGGCGCGGTCTCGGGCACCGCCGAGCCCGTGTCGGGCAACAACTTCTGGAAGATCTTCTGGCCCAAGGTGGTGACGGGCCTCATCTTCGGCCTACTCCTCGCCCTCGCCGCCATCGGCCTCTCCCTCATCTACGGCACGACCGGCCTCAACAACTTCGCGCACGGCGAGCTGGTGACCTTCGGGGCCCTGATGGCCTACCTCTTCAGCAACGTGCTGGGGCTCAACCCGGTGCTCGCGATCCTCATCACGGTGGTCCTCGGCGGGGCGTTCGGCTACACGCAGGACGCCGCGATCTGGAAGCCGCTCCGGCGGCGGAACCTCGGCCTCGTGCCGCTGATGATCGTCACCATCGGCCTGTCGCTCGCGCTGCGCTACCTCTTCCAGTTCATCTTCGGCGCCGACCGCCTGACGCTGCCGAACAGCCCCGCGCCGTTCCTCGTCGTCGGGCCGGTGAGCCTCAAGTTCACGGACGTCGCCGGAGCGGTGGTCTCCATCGTGCTGCTGCTCGCCGTCGCGTACGTGCTGCTCTACACGAAGATCGGCAAGGCCACCCGCGCCGTCTCGGACAACCGCTCGCTCGCGGCCGCGTCCGGCATCGACGTGGAGCGGGTCATCCGCGTGGTCTGGGTCGGCGGCGCGGCCCTCGCGGCGCTGTCCGGCGTCTTCATCGCCTACTACCAGTCGCTGCGCTGGGACACGGGCGCCTCGATCCTGCTGCTCGTCTTCTCCGCCGTCGTCCTCGGCGGCCTGGGGACGGCGTTCGGCGCCCTCATCGGCTCGATCGTGATCGGCGTCTTCATCAACGTCAGCACCATGGTCCTGCCCGAGAACATGAAGTACGTGGCCGCTCTCGTGGTCATGATCGTCATCCTGCTCGTCAGGCCCCAGGGCATCCTGGGCCGGAAAGATCGGATCGGTTAGCCGCGCATGAACACCAACTTCATCTTCCTGGCGATCGGCGAGATCTTCTCGCCGACCACCGCGGCGTACGCGCTCGCGACCGTCGGCCTCGTGATCCACTTCGGCTTCACGGGCCTGCTCAACTTCGGCCAGGCCGGCTTCATGGCCATCGGCGGGTACGCGTTCGCCATCACGGCCGTCATGTACGACTGGCCCGTCTGGGCGTCCCTGCTCGCGGCGATCGTCGCGTCCACCGTCTTCGCGCTGATCCTCGGGATCCCGACGCTCCGGCTGCGGGCGGACTACCTGAGCATCGTGACCATCGCGGCGGCGGAGATCATCCGGCTCAGCGTCAAGACGCCCGAGTTCTCGAGCGTCACCGGCGGCTCCGAGGGCATCAACGGCGCGGCCGCGGGGTTCAACGACCTCAACCCGCTGCCCGAGGGCCGATTTGGCGCGGGCGTCCTCACCTACTCCGCCGACCAGTGGTGGATCCGCATCGTGGGCTGGGGCCTCGTCGGCATCGCCTGCCTCCTGGTCTTCCTCCTCATGCGCAGCCCCTGGGGCCGCGTGCTGAAGGGCGTGCGCGAGGACGAGGACGCGGTCCGCGCGCTCGGCAAGAACGTGTACTCCTACAAGATGCAGGCGCTCGTGCTCGGCGGCGTGTTCGGCGGGCTCGCGGGCGTGGTCTTCATCCTCCCGAGGTCGCTGCAGCCCGACAACTACGGCACGCAGCTCACGTTCTTCCTGTACACGATCATGCTGCTGGGCGGTGCCGCGACGATCTTCGGCCCCGTCATCGGCTCGATCATCTTCTGGGTCACGCTGTCGCTGTCCGACGGCCTGCTCAGCCTCGCGGTAACGAACGACTGGCTGCCCATCTCGAGCACCCAGCAGGGCCCGATCCGCTTCATCATCGTGGGCGTCGCGCTCATGCTGCTCGTGATCTTCCGACCACAGGGCATCTTCGGGAAGAAGAAGGAGACGCACTTTGCCTGACAAGACCCCGGTCTCGGCCATCCTCGACGGCGATGCCGGTCCGGGCTGCGCCAAGAAGGACCCCATCATCGTCGCGCACGGCGTCAGCCGGCAGTTCGGCGGCCTGAAGGCGGTCGACGTCGACCACCTCGAGATCCCGCGCGGCTCCATCACGGCCCTCATCGGCCCGAACGGCGCGGGCAAGACGACCTTCTTCAACCTGCTGACCGGCTTCGACAAGCCGAACACCGGCAAGTGGGAGTTCTCCGGTCGGAACCTCGCCGGGATGAGCGCGTTCCGCGTCGCCCGCCTCGGGATGGTCCGCACGTTCCAGCTCACGAAGGCGCTCGGCGGCATGACGGTGCTGGAGAACATGCGCCTCGGTGCCACCGGCCAGGGCGGCGAGAACTTCTTCTCCGCGCTGATCCGCCCGCTGTGGAGCCGGAAGGAGGACGAGATCACCGAGCGCGCCCGCGGGCTGCTCCGGAAGTTCAAGCTCGACGCCAAGGAGGAGGACTACGCGGCCAGCCTCTCCGGCGGACAGCGGAAGCTGCTCGAGATGGCCCGCGCGCTCATGACCCGTCCGCAGCTCGTCATGCTCGACGAGCCCATGGCCGGCGTCAACCCGGCGCTGACGCAGTCGCTGCTCCACCACATCCTCGACCTCAAGACCGAGGGCATGACCGTGCTGTTCGTCGAGCACGACATGCACATGGTCAACGAGATCGCCGACTGGGTCGTCGTGATGGCCGAGGGCCGCATCGTCGCCGAGGGTCCGCCCTCGACGGTGATGAGCGACCCGGCCGTCATCGACGCCTACCTCGGCGCGCACCACGACACCGACCTCGGCACGCTCACCGGCCAGCGCGAGGTGGCGAAGGACATGGAGTCCGACCTCGTCAAGGAAGAGATCGAGAAGGAAGCGGCAGAGAAGTGACGGCAGAGCGGGTCCTCCAGACCACCGACCTCCACGCGGGCTACCTGCCCGGGGTGAACATCCTCAACGGGTGCAACGTGCACGTCGACAAGGGCGAGCTCGTCGGCATCATCGGCCCGAACGGCGCCGGCAAGTCGACGCTGCTGAAGGCGATCTTCGGCCAGGTGAACGTGCGCGGCGGCAGCATCGAGCTGAACGGCCAGGACATCACCGGGCTGAAGGCCGACAAGCTCGTGTCCCGCGGCGTCGGCATGGTGCCGCAGAACAACAACGTGTTCCCGACCCTCACCATCGACGAGAACCTGCAGATGGGCGTGTACCAGAAGCCCAGGATGTACAAGGAGCGGCTGGCGTTCGTCACCGACCTGTTCCCGGAGCTCGGCAAGCGCCTCAAGCAGCGCGCCGGGTCCCTCTCCGGCGGCGAGCGGCAGATGGTCGCTATGTCGCGCGCGCTGATGATGGACCCGACGGTGCTGCTCCTCGACGAGCCGAGCGCGGGCCTCTCCCCCGTCCGCCAGGACGAGACGTTCATCAACGTCGCGCAGATCAACCGCGCGGGCGTCTCGGTCATGATCGTCGAGCAGAACGCCCGCCGGGCCCTGCAGATCTGCGACCGCGGCTACGTGCTCGACCAGGGCAAGGACGCCTACGAGGGCCGTGGGCGCGAGCTCATGAACGACCCGAAGGTCATCGAGCTGTACCTCGGCACGCTCGCCGCCGACCAGGAGAAGGCCAAGGCGGCACCGCAGCCCTGATCTCCCGCTCCTCGCACCATCCGACGCGGCATCCCCACGGGGGTGCCGCGTCGTCGTGTGCGCGGCGCGCGGCCGGCGGCGACGTCCGGCCGGCGGGCGGCGGCGTGCGTGGAGCTTCAGGGCGAGCGTGCATGCGAGCGTGCGTGCGTGCGTGATCAGGCACGGCATCGCCCCCCGCCGGTCAGCGCCGCGCCCCGACGTCCCCGAGCGCGTGCTCGCGGCCACGGCGAGCTGACGGCGCGGCACCGTGATCCTCAGCTCCCGCAGGGCCCTCGTGGCGGCAGGCAGCGGTCCCGGCCGTGCGGTCATGGCGCCACGACGCGTCCCCTCCGACGCGCGCACGCCTGCGCAGCTGCGAGGCCTGCGGCCGGTGCCGCGCGTCCGCCCGCGCCGGTGCGCGGAGGCCGCTGGGGCTGCGTGCAGGCGCCGGGCACGCGGGAGGGCCCGGTCCTTCCGGACCGGGCCCTCGGGCTCGTGCGTCGTGCGGGGTGCGGTGCTAGTCGAGCTTGCCGTAGACCTGCTCGGAGAAGGTCTGGACGTTGCCCTCCTCGTACTTGTAGACGGAGACGTACGCCTCGGTCGGGTCGCCGTTCTCGTCCCACGTGATCGGGCCGGAGATGCCGTCGTAGTCGATGTCCTCCCCGTCGGCGATGAGCTTCGCGCAGTCGGCGAACGACTCGCACTTGGTGCCGCCCTCGGAGACGGACTGCAGGTTGTCCTTCAGCGTCGCGCCGTCGGTCGCGCCACCCTGGAGGGCGGCGAGGGCGAGCAGCGTCGTGCCGTCGTAGGACTCGGCGGCGTAGCTGAAGACGGTCAGCTCGGGGTCGCCGTCGGCCTTGACCATGTCCTGCAGACGACCCTGGAAGTCCTCCTTGGCCTCGACGCCCGGGTTCGTGAACTGGGCGCCCGCGATGTCGACGTTGGTGTCGGTCTCCTTGATGACGCCGTAGTTGCCGTCCGTGCCGTAGAAGTTCGCGAAGTCGAAGCCCTTGGACGCGAGCTGGTCGGCGATCGTCTTGATCTCGTCGAACGAGATGACCACGAGCGCGTCGGGGTTCGGGGCGAGCACCGACGTGATGGCGCTGTTGAAGTCCGTGGCGGACGGCTCGAACACCGACTCGGCGGCGATGGTGGCGCCGCCCTCCTCGAGCGTCTTCTTGATGTTCTCGCGGAGGCCGGTGCCGTACGCGTCGTTCATGTAGAGGATGGAGACGTTCGTCTTGCCGTCCTGGAGGATCTTGTTGCCGAGGATGCGGCCCTGCAGCACGTCCGAGGGGGCGGTGCGCCAGTAGTAGCCGTCGTCCTCGTAGGTCGTGAAGTCGGGCGAGGTGTTCGCCGGCGACAGCTGGACGACGCCGGCCTGCGTGACCTGGTCGATGAAGGTCTTCGAGACGCCGGAGGACGCGGCACCGAGGATGGCGCTGTTGCCGTCCGCGATGAGCGACGTGGCCGACTGGCTCGCGATGTCGGTGGTGGTGTCGCCCGAGTCCTTGTCGGTGACGGTGACCGTGATGCCGGCGGCGGCGTCGTTGATGTCCTGCTCGGCGAGGTGGACGCCCGCGAACTCGGGCGGGCCGAGGACGGCCAGCGAACCGGTCTGGGGAAGGATCGTGCCGATCTTGAGTTCCAGGCCGCCGTCGCCCGTGGTGCCTCCGGTGCCGCTCTCGCCGCTGCCGCCGGAGCAGCCGGCCAGGACGAGGGCGCCGGCCACCGCGATGGTGACGGCGCTGAGGGCGGTGCGGGCGGATCGTGAGCGGGAGGCCGAAGCCCTGCCGAATGCGCTCATGGTGCTCCTTATGGATGTGTGTGGTGATGCTCGGGAATGTGGTGCATGAGGCACGCGAATGCGCGCCTCGCCTGGTGCGACCCTAGGGCGCGCGTGAGACGGACACAATGCATCGGCATTTCCGGCGTGTAACGCGACCCGATCGTTACCTTTCGCGGAATGCGCGACGGGATCCGAATCAGATGCCCTCGACCACCGCCGGATCCCTCCGGATGGGCGCGGACGGCGACGCGGCGCGACGCGCCGTGCGGAGCATGTCGATCGTGAGCAGCACGAGCGCCGCCCAGACGATCGCGAAGCCCGCCCAGCGCTCCGGCGGCATCGCCTCGTGCATCACGAAGACGCCGAACGCGAACTGCAGCAGGGGCGCGAGGTACTGCGTGAGCCCGATCACGGACAGCGGCAGGCGACCCGCCGCGAAGCCGAACAGGAGGAGCGGACCCGCGGTGACCACGCCCGTGCTCACCAGGAGGAGCGTGTGCCCGAGCGAGACGGTGCCGATCGTGAGGCCCGCCCCCGCGCCGGTGACCACGAGCATGGTCGTGGCGGCCGGCACGAGCCAGGCGGTCTCCAGCGCGAGGCCCGAGAGCGCGTCCGCCTGGCCGCTCACGCGCTTCTTGACGAGGCCGTACAGCCCGAAGGACCCGGCGAGCGCCAGGGAGACCCACGGGAGCTGCCCGTAGCCGACCGCGATGACGGCGACCGCGACGGCGCTCAGCCCGACGGCCGTCCACTGCAGCGGACGCAGGCGCTCCCGCAGGAGGACGACGCCGAGGAGCACGGTGACGATCGGGTTGATGAAGTAGCCGAGCGCGGTCTCGACGACGTGGCCCGAGAGCGTGCCGTACACGTAGACGGTCCAGTTGACGAGGATCAGGTGCCCCGCGAGCCCGAGGCCCAGGAGGATCCGCGGGCGCCGCACGATCGCGACCACGTGCGACCAGCGGCGCGCGACCGTGATGACGAGGGCGCAGACGACGAGCGAGAAGAGGATGCGCCAGCCGACGATCTCGAAGGCCCCCGCCGGCACGAGGAGGAGGAAGAAGACCGGCAGGACCCCCCACAGGCCGTAGGCGCCGACGGCGGCGAGGAGGCCGGTGCGGGTCGAGGTCTCCGGGGCGGGGTGCGTCACCTCCCGAGGCTAGCCCCGCGACCGGCGTCGGCCCGCCGGATCGGCCGCCGGACGCACGGGAGCCCGGCCGAACGCGTCGGCCGGGCTCCCGGGTGGTGCGGTGTCGCTAGACGACGAGCGTCAGCGCTCGATGACCGCGAGGACGTCGCGCGCGGAGAGGACGAGGAGGTCCTGGCCGTCGTACTTGACCTCGGTTCCGCCGTACTTGGAGTAGATGACCTTGTCGCCCACGGCGACGTCGAGCGGGACGCGGTTGCCGTTGTCGTCGATGCGGCCGGGGCCCACGGCCACGACCTCGCCCTCCTGGGGCTTCTCCTTGGCGGTGTCGGGGATGACCAGACCAGACGCGGTGGTCTGCTCGGCTTCGACCTGCTGGATGACGATGCGATCCTCGAGCGGCTTGATGGAGACCGACACGGTTGACCTCTTCCTTCGTGACTAAGGGACAAGACTGATTGGCAATCCCCGGGGGAGAGTGCCAGGTGAGATTCTACGGGCTGGGCTTGCACTCGTGCAACGCGAGTGCCAATCGGTGGGGAGCCGCTTCGGTACGGTGGGCGGATGGACCAGACCGACCTCCGCGAGGTGCTCTCCCTCGAGGGGCTCCGCCTGCTCGACAGCCTGCCCGAGCCGCGGCCGGGCGACGACGCGGTCCGGATCGTCACCGCGCTGCGCGGCGAGGGCCACTCCCCCGCGCTGGTGAGCGCCGTCCTCACGCAGTCCCGGCTGCGCGCCCGCGCCCGCGCCAAGTTCGGCGAGTTCGCCGGACGCATGCTCTTCACGGAGGCCGGGCTCGAGCAGGCGACCCGCCTCCCCGTCGCCGCGCAGCACGCCGGGCGCTTCCAGCAGGCGGGCGTGGCGCACGTCGCCGACCTCGGCTGCGGGATCGGCGGGGACGCGATGGCCATGGCGGCCATCGGGATCCGCGTCACGGCCGTCGAGCGCGACGAGGTGACCGCCGCGGTCGCCGGCTGGAACCTCGCGCCCTTCCCCGAGGCGGAGGTCGAGCAGGGCACGGCCGAGGGCTTCGACGCCGGCCGCGTCGACGGCGTCTACCTCGACCCCGCGCGGCGCACCGACGGGCACTCCTCCACCCGGCGCATCTCGGACCCCGCGGCATACTCGCCGACGCTCACGCAGGCGTTCGAGCTGGCGGCGGGGCACCCCGCGGGCATCAAGCTCGGGCCCGGCCTCGACCGCGACCTCATCCCCGACGAGGCGGAGGCGCAGTGGGTCTCCGTCGACGGGCAGGCCGTGGAGATGGGGCTGTGGTTCGGGCCCACGCGTCGCGACGGCGTGCGGCGGGCGGCGCTCGTGATCAGCGGGGCGTCGTCGTCGGAGCTCGTGTCCGCGGCCGACAGCGCGGACGCGGAGCTCGGCGAGCTGGGCGAGCACCTGTACGAGCCGGACGGCGCCGTCATCCGCGCCCGGCTCATCGGCGACCTCGCGCGCTCGCTCGACGGCCGCATGGTCGGCGAGGGGATCGCGTGGATCACCGCCGACCGGGAGCAGGCGACCCCGTTCGCGCGCGGGTTCCGCGTGCGCGAGGTGCTGCCGCTCGACGAGCAGCGGCTGCGGCGGGAGCTGCGGGCACGCGGCATCGGGACGCTGGAGATCAAGAAGCGCGGCGTCGACGTCGATCCGGCCCGGCTGCGCACGCGGCTGCAGCTGAAGGGGGACGCGTCGGCGACGCTCATCGCGACGCGCGTGGGCGGCCGGCGGGTCGCCATCCTCGCGGACCGGCACGGGGTCGACGCGGGCTGAGGCCGGCTCCCCTCCCGGACGCGACGACGCGGCCGCCCCGAGGGGACGACCGCGTCGTGGTGGTGCGATGGTGCGTGCGTGCCGGACGTGCTACGGCGCCGTCGGGAGCGGGGTGCCGTTGATCTCGCCGTTCTGGATCGCCGTGTTCACGAACACGACGACGACCAGCACCACGACGATGCTGACGAGGACGCCCACGATGCCGAGGATGAGGCCGGTGAGCCAGAAGCCCTTGGTGCCGGGGTTGCGCTTGCGCGCGAGGAGGCCCGTGATGATCGCCGCGATGCCCACGAAGAACGTGAGGAACCACAGCGGGAGCGACAGCACCACGGAGACGATGCCGAGCACCATCGAGGTGATGGCGAGGCCCTTCTTGGGCGCACCGCCGGGGCCGGGCTGGTAGGGCGCCGCGTAGGGCGAGCCGGATCCGGCGGCGGGAGCAGCCGGGTAGGACGGCTGGCCGGGCGCGGGCGGGAAGTCGTCGGAGGAGCGGTCCGGGTTCTGCGGATCGGTCATGGTCGTTCCTTTCGTCCCTGGGAACATACCGTGACATCGCCCCCGCGTTTAGAGGCTCGCGGAAATGGCCCCGGACGGGGGACCACCGGATCGGGACCGGATCCGGACCGGCTCAGCCGACCTGGACGACGGTGACCGGGAGGGTCGAGTCGGCGCCGAACGCGAGGCCCGACGGCGCGCGCCCCGCCTCGATGAGGCGCGCCCCGAGCGCCGCGATCATCGCGCCGTTGTCGGTGCAGAGCGACAGGGGCGGGATCCGCAGCTCGATGCCCGCCGCCCGGCACCGCTCGGCCGCCACCTCCCGGATCCGCGCGTTGGCGACCACGCCGCCGCCGAGGAGGAGACGCGGGATGCCGTGGTCGACGCACGCCGCGACGGCCTTGGTGAGGAGGACGTCGACGACGGCCTCGCGGAAGCTCGCGGCGACGTCCGCCACGGGCACGGGCTCGCCGGCGTCCTGGCGCTTCTCGACCCAGCGCGCGACCGCGGTCTTGAGGCCCGAGAAGGAGAAGTCGTAGCGGTGGCGCTCCATGTCCTTCGGGAGGCTCAGGCCGCGGGGGAATCGGATCGCCCGGGGGTCGCCGTCGGCCGCGACCCGGTCGATGTGCGGACCGCCGGGGTACGGCAGGCCGAGCACGCGCGCGACCTTGTCGAAGGCCTCGCCCGCGGCGTCGTCGATCGTCTCGCCCAGCAGCTCCACGTCGTCGACGAGGTCGCGCACGAGGAGGAGGGACGCGTGGCCGCCGGAGACGAGGAGCGCGATGCTCGGCGCCTCGAGCGGCCGGCCGGATCCGCCGTCGACGCTGAGGAGGTCCGCGCCGACGTGGCCCACCAGGTGGTTGACGCCGTGCAGCGGGACGTCGAGGGCCACGGCGAGCGCCTTCGCCGCGCCGACGCCCACCATGAGGGCGCCGGAGAGGCCCGGGCCGGCGGTGACCGCGATCGCGTCGAGCTCGCGGAGGGTGACGCCGGCCTCCTCGATCGCCGCCTCGATCGCCGGGGTCAGCGCCTCGAGGTGGGCGCGGGCGGCGACCTCGGGGACCACGCCGCCGTAGCGCGCGTGCTCCTCCATCGAGCTCGAGATGACGTTGGCGAGGAGCGTCTGGCCGCGGACGATGCCGATGCCGGTCTCGTCGCAGGAGGTCTCGATGCCGAGGACGAGCGGGCCCGCGGTCGCGTCGCACTCCCCCTCGGACGCGCACCCGTCGACGTCGTCGTCGGCGCCGTCCGCCGGGGCCGCGGGCTCCGCGGCGGGGCGCGGCTCGGTGGCGACGTGCGGGACCGGGCCGAGCGGGGCGCGCATCACGACCGCGTCGACGTCGTCGGGCTGGTAGTAGTGCGGGCGCACGGCGATCGGCTCGAAGCCGAGCGACGCGTAGAGCGCCTGCGCGACCGGGTTGTCCGCGCGCACCTCGAGCAGGACCTCCCGCGCGCCCCGGGCGTGGGCCTCCACGAGGAGGCGGGTGAGGAGGGCGCGGCCGATGCCGCGGCCGCGGGCGGATCCGGCGACCGCGATGGTCTGCACGTCGGCGGCGTGCAGGCCGCGCGGGCAGGAGAGCCCCGCGTAGCCGAGGATCGCGCCGTCGGACGCGTCGACCGCGACGACGTACCAGCAGTGCCGGGAGACGAGCTCGCCCCGCATGGCGTCCTCCGACCAGGCGTCGCTGACGAACGTGCTCGTCTCGAGGCGCATCAGCGCCGGGAGGTCCGCCAGCGCGGCCGGCCGGAAGACCACGCTCACGAGGTCACCCGCTTGGGTCCCGTGGAGACGGTGACGTCGGGCGAGCGGAGGTACAGCGCCTCGTCGGCGGCCTGCGGCAGCTCGAGGGCGTCCATGAGGCGCGCGACCTGCGCGAGGGACGCGGCACGGACCCCGGCGGCGTCGACGCGGTGGTCCGCCGTGGGCACGTCGTCGGGTTTGCTGAGGCCGGGACCGGCGGTGCGCTCGGCGACGCCGCCGGCCGCCGGCTCGGCGTACACGGACCAGTACAGCTCGCGGCGGCGTGCGTCGGTGACGACCACGAGGGACCCGGTGCCGCCCGCGGCGTAGTGGTCGTGGGCGACGGCGTCGTGGCTGACCACGGGGATGACGCGGACGTCGAGGCCGGTGGCGAGCACGCGGGCCGCCGCGATGCCGACGCGGAGGCCGGTGAAGGGGCCGGGGCCCATGCCCGCGACGACCGCGCGGATGTCGCAGCGGTCGACGCCGCACGCGGCGAGGCACTCGTCGAGCAGGGTGCCGATGACCTCGGCGTGCCGCATCGTGTCGGCCTCCTGGCGCTCGGCGAGGACCCGGCCGTCGGGGTCGATGACGGCGACGCCCGTGCCGGCGGAGGTGTCGATCGCGAGGAGCACTGGTCGAGTCTAGGCGCGGGCGCGCGCGCGGAGCCGACGGACGCGCACGGTGCGGGGCTCCTCGAGGGCGGCGTCGGGATCCGCGGCGTCATCGCGGCCGGCGTCCGGATCCGCGTCCCCGGCTCCCGTCGGCCGCGAGATCCGCAGGTCCCACCACTCCTCGGCGACGCCGTCGAGCTTGCCGTCGCCCCACTCGACCACGACGACGGAGCGCGCGAAGTCGATGTCGAGGTCGTCGAGCTCGCGGGCGTCGGCCAGCCGGTACGCGTCCACGTGCACGAGCGGCGGCCCCTCGACGAGGCTCGGGTGCGTGCGGGCGAGCACGAACGTGGGGCTCGTGACGGGTCCGCGGACGCCGAGGCCGTCGCCGAGGCCGCGGGTGAAGGTGGTCTTGCCGGCGCCCAGCGGGCCGGACAGGACCACGAGGTCGCCCGCGCCGAGCTCGCGCGCGAAGGCGCGGCCGAGCTCCTCCATGTCGTCCGTCGTGGGGACGGGGACCCGCTCGTCGGAGAGGACGGCCGGGTCGGCGGCCGGGTCGGCCGCCGGGTCGGCCGCCGCGTCGGCGCGCTCGTGGAGGTGCACGCGGTCGACCCGGGGCCCGACCCGCGTCACGATCTCGTCGCCGATGGTCTCGGCCCACCCGGCCCACTCCTCGGCGGTCGGCTCGCCACGGTCGCCGGGCCCCAGGACCACGACGGTGTCGCCGACCTCGACGGGCAGGTCGCCCACGTCGAGCACGAGCTGGTCCATCGCGATGCGGCCAGCGATCGGGAAGCGGCGGCCTCCCAGCAGCACGGACGCGTGCGGGCCGGCGATGCGCGGGATCCCGTCGGCGTAGCCCAGCGGCACGAGCGCGAGCGTCGACGGCCCGGCGGTCCGGTGGTCGAGGCCGTAGGAGACGCCCTGCCCGGCCTCGACGCGCTTGACCGCGACGACGTCGGCCTCGAGCGTCATCGCCGGGACGAGGCCGAGGTCCCGGCCGGAGCGGTCGTCGAACGGGGAGATGCCGTAGACGGCGATGCCGAAGCGGACCATGTCGAAGCGCGCCGCGGGCAGCCGGATCCCGGCCGAGCTCGCCGCCAGGTGCTTCTCCGCCGGGCGCGCGCCCAGCTCCTCGGCGACGCGGACGGCCTCGTGGAAGCGGGCGAGGGCCGCGTCGTCGTCCTCGGGCGACGCGTCGGCGAGATGCGACCAGAGCGCGTGCAGGGTCAGCTCCCCCGCGGCGTCGGCGGCGACGGCCGCGCGCACGAGGTCCGGCCACAGCTCCGGGGTGGCGCCGTTGCGGCTGAGGCCCGTGTCGGCCTTGAGGTGCACGCGGGCGCGGATCCCCGTGGCGCGCCCGGCGGCGGCGATGCGCTCGAGCTCCCACAGGGCGGAGACGCCGAGGTCGATGCCCTCCTCGACGGCCACGCGGAAGTCGGTGTCGACGCCGTGCAGCCAGGCCAGGAGGCGGGCTCCGATGCCGGCGCGTCGCAGCTCGACCGCGGACGCCACGTCGAGCACCGCGAGGCTCTCCGCGCCCGACTCGAGGGCGGCGCGCGCGACCTGGAGGGCGCCGTGCCCGTAGGCGTCGGCCTTGACCGCCACCATCATGCGGGCGGGCGCCGCGAGCGCCGCGAGGGTCCGGACGTTGTGGCGGATCGCGTCGAGGTCGATGACGGCGCGGCGACCCGGGGCGACGGGGGCGGCAGGGGCGACGGCCGCAGTGGGCGCGGGCCGGTCGGCGCCGGGTGCGGGCGCCGCGTGCGCGGATCCGGTCATGCCAGGTGCCTCCGGGTCACGCGGCCGGCGACGCGCGTGACGATCTCGTAGCCGATGGTGCCGGTCGCCTCGGCCCACTCCTCCACCGACGGGGCGCCCGTGGCGGGATCCCCGAAGAGCACGGCGTCGTCCCCCACCGCCACCGCGCGCCCGTCGACGACGCCGTCGCCCACGTCGACCACGAACTGGTCCATGGCGATCCGGCCGCTCACCCGGAAGCGGGCGCCGTGGATCGCGACGGGCGCCCGGTTGCTCGCGAGGCGCGGGACGCCGTCGGCGAAGCCGAGCGAGACGAGGGCGAGCGTCGTCGCGCGCGTGGTGCGGTACGTGTAGCCGTAGGAGACGCCCGTGTCGGCGGGCACGCGCTTGACCGCGACGACGCTGCCGACGAGGGTCATCGCGGGCACCAGGCCGAGGTCGGCCGACGTGACGCCGTCGAGCGGGGAGATGCCGTAGATCCCGATGCCGAGGCGCACCATGTCGAGCCGCGCCTCGGGCACGCGCAGCGCTCCGGCGGTCGCCGCGAGATGGCGGATCCCGGGCTCCAGCCCCGCGGCCCGCACCACGTCGAGCGCGGCGTGGAAGGCGCGCACCTGCGCGGCGTCCTCGTCGGCGCCGGCGTTGGCGAGGTGGCTGAAGACGCCGCCGAGGCGGACGACCCCCTCGGCGACGAGCGCGCGCACCTCGGCGACCACGGACGGCCAGTCCGCGGCGGTGACGCCGTTCCGGCCGAGTCCCGTGTCGACCTTGAGGTGGACGTCGGCGGGTCGCCCCGCCCGGCGCGCGGCCTCCGCGGCCTCCCGCACCTGGCGCCGGCTGTTGAGCCCGAGGTCGATGCCGTGCGCGATGGCGGTGCCGAAGTCGGCGCCGGGGGCGTGCATCCAGGTGAGGACGGGCGCGTCGACGCCCGCGGCCCGCAGCGCGAGCGCCTCGCGGATGTCGACCACGCCGAGCCGGTCGGCGCCGCCCGCGAGGGCCGCGCGGGCGGATGCGACGGCCCCGTGCCCGTAGCCGTCGGCCTTCACCACGGCCATCACGAGCGGGGCGCCCGTGGCGGCGCGGAGTGCGCGGACGTTCCGGGAGATGGCGCCCGTGTCGATGCGCGCCTCGCGACGGAGGGCGGCCGGGGCCTGGAGCGTCGCCTCGTCGATCATGCGCCCTCCCCCTCCGTCACCACGAACGCGGTCGCGAGCCCGGCGTCGTGGCTCATGCTCAGGTGGATCCGCGTCACGCCCCGCTCGCCGGCGACCGCCGCGACGGCCCCGCCGATGCGGAACGACGGGTCGCCGTGCGCGTCGCGGACGACCTCCATGTCCTGCCAGCTGATCCCGCCGGGACCGCCCAGCGCCTTGATGAGCGCCTCCTTGGCGGCGAACCGCGCGGCCAGCGAGCGCACCGGCAGGGCGCGCTCGGCGGGCGCGAACAGGCGCGGCACGAGGCCCGGCGTCCGCCCGGCGCTCCGGGCGAAGCGCGCCACGTCGACCACGTCGACGCCGATGCCCCTGATCACGCGCGCCCGGTCACTCGACGGTGACGGACTTCGCGAGGTTGCGCGGCTGGTCGACGTCGAGGCCCTTCGCGGCCGCGAGCTCCATCGCGAAGATCTGCAGCGGGGTCACGGCGAGGAGCGGCTCGAACAGCGGCGCCGCGAGCGGGATCGGGATGACCTCGTCCGCGTGCGGCAGGACGAACGCGTCGCCCTGCTCCGCGATCGCGATGACGCGCGCGCCCCGCGCCCGGATCTCCTCGATGTTGGAGATGACCTTCTTGTGCAGCGCCAGCTGGTGCGTGGGGCTCGGGACGATGACGAACACGGGCTGGCCCGGCTCGATGAGCGCGATGGGCCCGTGCTTGAGCTCGCCCGCGGCGAAGCCCTCCGCGTGGATGTACGCGAGCTCCTTGAGCTTCAGCGCGCCCTCCAGCGCCACCGGGAAGCCCACGTTGCGGCCGAGGAACAGCACGGCGCGCGTGTCCGCCATCCACTTCGCGAGCTGGCGGATGGTCTCGCCCTGCTCGACCACCGTGGTGAGCTTCTCCGGGATCGCGAGGAGCTCCTCCGTGTTGGCGACGATCTCGTCGGCCGACAGCGTGCCGCGGATGCGCGCGAGGTGCAGCCCGAGGAGGTACAGCGCCGCGACCTGCGCGACGAAGGCCTTCGTGGACGCGACCGCGACCTCGGGGCCCGCGTGCGTGTAGACGACGGCCTCCGACTCGCGCGGGATCGTGGCGCCCTGCGTGTTGCAGATGGAGAGGACGCGCGCCCCTGCCTCGCGGGCGAAGCGCACGGCGAGCAGGGTGTCCATGGTCTCGCCGGACTGGCTGATGGAGACGACGAGCGTCCGCGCGTCGAGCACCGGGTCCCGGTAGCGGAACTCGTGCGCGAGCTCCACCTCGACGGGCACGCGTGCCCACTTCTCGACGGCGTACTTGCCGAGGATGCCCGAGTAGGCCGCCGTGCCGCACGCCACGATGACGATGCGCTGGATGTCCGCGAGGTCGGCCTCGCCGATCGCGTCGAGGTCGGGCAGCACGACGACGCCGTCGACGATGCGGCCGCGCAGCGTGTTCGCCACGGCGTCCGGCCCCTCGCTGATCTCCTTCGCCATGAAGCTCGACCAGCCGCCCTTCTCGCTGGCGGAGGCGTCCCACGCGATCTCGAACTCGTGCGTCTCCACGGGCGCGCCGTGGAAGTCGGTGACGGTGACCGAGTCGGGGCGGATCGCGACCATCTGGTCCTGCCCGATGGCGACCGCGCGGCGCGTGAACTCGACGAAGGCGGCCACGTCGGAGCCGAGGAAGTTCTCGCCCTCGCCCAGCCCGATGACGAGGGGGGAGTTGCGGCGCGCGCCGACCACGAGGCCGGGCTGGTCGCGGTGGACGGCGAGGAGCGTGAACGCGCCCTCGAGGCGGCTCACGGTGTTCCGGAACGCCTGCTCGAGGTCGTGCGTGATGCCGTACTCGCGGCCGAGGAGCCGGGCGGCGACCTCGGTGTCCGTGTCGCTCTCGAAGGAGTAGCCGTCCGCGAGGAGGTCGTCCTTGAGCTCCGCGAAGTTCTCGATGATGCCGTTGTGGATGAGGGCGAGCCTGCCGTCGTCGCCCAGGTGCGGGTGCGCGTTGCGGTCGGTCGGGCCGCCGTGCGTGGCCCAGCGCGTGTGGCCGATGCCGGTGGACCCGTCCGGGAGCGGCGACGCCTCCAGGTCCTCCAGCAGGCGGTCGAGCTTGCCGGCGCGCTTGCGGACGCCGAGCGTCCCGTCCTCGTCGAGGATCGCCACGCCCGCGGAGTCGTATCCGCGGTACTCGAGCCTCCGCAGCCCTCCGAGGAGGACCTCGAGGCTCCTGGCCCCACCGACGTATCCCACGATTCCGCACATGGGGCAGGAGTTTACCGTCGCGGGTCGGGGATCCCCTGCGCGGCCGTGCCCCGGGCGCGCCCCGGCCGCCCCACCGGCGGTCGCCTGCCCGCCGCCCGGTCGCCGCCGCGGCCCGGCCGTAGGATGAGGGGCCATGCCAGACACCGCGACGGGACACCCGACGAGCCACGGCAGCGTCTCCCCGTTCGTGGAGATCGCCCGTGCCGACTGGGCGGCCCTCGCCCCCGCCACGCACCTGCCGCTCCGGGAGACGGAGCTCGTCCAGCTGCGGGGCATCGGCGACCGGCTCGACATGCGCGAGGTGGGCGACGTCTACCTCCCCCTCAGCCGGCTGCTGAACCTCTACGTGTCCGGCACCAAGAAGCTGCACCGGGAGACGAGCGCGTTCCTCGGCGAGCGGGCCAAGAGCACGCCGTTCGTCATCGGCGTCGCGGGATCCGTCGCGGTCGGCAAGTCGACCGTGGCCCGGCTCCTCCGGGAGATGCTGGCCCGCTGGGAGGACACCCCGCGCGTCGAGCTGGTGACCACCGACGGCTTCCTCCACCCGAACGCCGAGCTCGAGCGCCGCGGCCTCATGGAGCGGAAGGGCTTCCCCGAGTCGTACGACCGGCGGGCGCTCCTGCGCTTCGTCACCCAGGTGAAGAGCGGCGTCCCCGAGGTGCGCGCGCCCTTCTACTCGCACCTCGCCTACGACATCGTCCCGGGCGCCGAGGTCGTGGTCCGGCAGCCGGACGTGCTCATCATCGAGGGCCTGAACGTCCTCCAGCCCGCGGCGTCCGGCGCGAAGCTCGCGGTGAGCGACCTGTTCGACTTCTCGATCTACGTCGACGCCCGCACGCACGACATCGCCCAGTGGTACGAGGAGCGGTTCCTGAGCCTGCAGCGCGGCGCCTTCAGCAACCCGCGCTCGTACTTCCACCGCTACGCGGAGCTCAGCCCCACCGAGGCGGCGGAGCGCGCGCGCCGCATCTGGTCGACCATCAACGAGCCGAACCTCGAGCAGAACATCCGCCCCACGCGATCGCGGGCGACGCTGGTGCTGCGGAAGGACGCCGACCACTCGGTCGCGAACGTCCTGCTGCGGAAGCTCTGACGGCACCGGCACCGGCGCCGGCCCCGTCACCGGCACCGGCATCGGTGGCCGGTCCGGGACGGACCCTGTGGCGGGCTAGATCGCGAGGCGCTCGGTGACCAGGGCGGCCAGCTCGCCGGCGTGCCGCTCGGCGGTCGCCTGGTCGGCGGCCTCGACCATGACGCGGATCATCGGCTCGGTGCCCGAGGCGCGCATGAGGATGCGGCCCGTGTCGCCGAGCTCGGCCTCCGCGCGCGCGACCGCGGCGTTCAGCTCCGCGTCGTCGCCCACGCGCTCGCGGTCGACGCCGCGGACGTTGATCATCACCTGCGGGTAGACGGTCATGACCGACGCGAGCTCGCGCAGGCTCCGGCCGGTGGCCGCCATCTCGCCGAGGATCTGGATGCCCGTGAGGATCCCGTCGCCGGTGGTGGCGTGCTCCGCGATGATGAGGTGACCGGACTGCTCGCCGCCGAGCGAGTAGCCGCCCTCGTTCATGGCCTCGAGCACGTAGCGGTCCCCGACGCGCGTCTGCAGCACGGTGATGTCGTTCTCGGCCATCGCGATGCGGAGGCCGAGGTTGCTCATGACCGTGGCGACGAGCGTGCGCTCCGCCAGCAGGCCGCGACGGGCCATGGAGAGCGCGAGGACCGCCATGATCTGGTCGCCGTCGATGAGGGCGCCCGTGTGGTCGACCGCGAGGCAGCGGTCGGCGTCGCCGTCGTGCGCGATGCCCACGTCGGCGCCGTGCGCGAGGACGGCCTCGGCGAGGAGGTCGAGGTGCGTGGACCCGACGCCGTCGTTGATGTTCATGCCGTCGGGGTCGTTGCCGATGACGGTGACGCGCGCGCCCGCGTCGGTGAGGACCTCGGGGCTGATGCCCGCGGCGGCGCCGTGCGCGCAGTCGAGGACCACGTGGATGCCGTCGAGCCGGTGCTGCAGCGTGCCGAGCAGGTGGAGGACGTAGCGGTCCTCGGCGTCCGCGAAGCGGCGGATGCGGCCGACGTCGGCTCCCGTGGGGAGCAGGACGGGCCGGCTCAGCTGCGCCTCGATGCGGTCCTCGAGCTCGTCGGCGAGCTTCCGTCCGCCCGCGGCGAAGATCTTGATCCCGTTGTCGGGAGCGGGGTTGTGCGACGCGGAGATCATGACGCCGAAGTCGGCGTCGATGTCCGCGATGAGGTACGCCGTGGCCGGCGTCGGGATGACCCCGGCGTCGAACACGTCGACGCCGGAGCTCGCGAGGCCGGCGGCCACGGCCGCCGCGATGAACTCGCCGGAGACGCGGGGGTCCCGGGCGACGACCGCGGTGGGTCGCCGCCCGGAGTCCCGGGCGTCCTGGCCGAGCACGTGCGCGGCGGCCTGGGCCAGGCGCAGGGCGAGGTCCGCGGTGATGACCTCGCCGTTGGCGAGACCGCGGACGCCGTCCGTGCCGAAGAGCCGGGGCATGGCTGCCGGTGTGCCCGAGCGCCTTAGCGCTTCGAGAACTGGGGCGCCTTGCGGGCCTTCTTGAGTCCGGCCTTCTTGCGCTCCTTGACGCGCGCGTCGCGGCTGAGGAAGCCGTTCTTCTTCAGCGTGGCGCGGTTGTTCTCCTCGTCGATCTCGTTGAGGGCGCGGGCGATGCCGAGGCGCAGCGCGCCGGCCTGGCCGGAGGGGCCGCCGCCGGAGATGCGCGCGACGACGTCGTAGCTGCCGAGGAGGTCGAGCACCTTGAACGGGTCGTTCACGAGCTGCTGGTGCAGCTTGTTGGGGAAGTAGTCCGCGAACTCACGGCCGTTGACCGTGATGCTGCCGGAGCCGGGGACGAGGCGCACGCGGGCGATGGCCTGCTTGCGTCGTCCGACGGCGCCGCCGGACACGTTGAGGACCGCGCGGGGGGCCTTGGGGGCCTCCTCGTTCGGGGTCTCGGTCGAGAAGCTCTCGGGAGCCACGTCGAGGGAGTCTGAGATCTGAGCCACTGGGTTCGATTCCTTCTGAGGTCTTTGGTCGTCGCTGTCGGCAGCCGGAGCTACTGAGCGACCTGGCCGAGGGTGTACGGGGTGGGCTGCTGAGCAGCGTGGGGGTGCTCGGGGCCCGCGTAGACCTTGAGCTTCTTCAGCTGCGCCGCACCCAGCGAGTTCTTCGGCAGCATGCCGCGGATGGCCTTCTCGACCGCGCGCGTGGGGTGCTTCTCGAGCATCTCGACGTACGTGGTGGCCGTGAGGCCGCCCGGGTAGCCGGAGTGGCGGTAGGCCAGCTTCTTCTCGAGCTTCTGGCCCGTGAGCGCCACCTTCTCGGCGTTGACGATGATCACGAAGTCGCCCATGTCCATGTGGGGGGCGAACGTGGCCTTGTGCTTGCCGCGCAGGAGCGCGGCGGCGTGGCTGGCGAGACGGCCGAGGACGATGTCCGTGGCGTCGATGACGACCCAGTCGTGCTGGACCTCACTGGCCTTGGGGGAATAGGTGCGCGTCATTGATCTGACTGCCTTCTTTTCGAGGTGAGATGGTCGTGGATCCCGCTCCGTGGGCGTTCTGACGAGAACGCATCCGGTGGAGGGCTCAACCTTGTACGTCGCCGCACGCAGGCGTGCAGACAACCGGTTCAGAGTACGCGATCCGGGCCCGTCAGGCAATCCCGGGCGTGTCGGCCCTGCGGGCGAGCACGCGCGCGGCCGCCTCCGCGCCCTCCGCGGCGGGGTCCACCTCGTGGTCCGCCCGCCGGGCGCGGGTCACCTCGGCGCGCGCCGCGAGGTCGGCGTCGGCCGGATAGCCGACCCGCTCGAGCACGAGCCCGCGCGCCGGCATGACGGTGAACTCGCTCGTCCGCTCGCGCAGCTCCAGGAGCTCGCGCAGCCGCGCGACGGCGACGCGACCGCCCGCCGCCGCGACGCACGCGCCCACGAGGGCCCGCACCATGCTGTGGCAGAACGCGTCGGCGCGCACCGCCGCCTCGAGCGCGCCGTCGGCGGCCCGCGTCCAGGTCATCTCCTGCAGCGTGCGGATCGTCGAGGCCCCCGCCCGCGGCTTGCAGTAGGCGGCGAAGTCGTGGAGGCCGAGGAGCGCGTCGGCCGCGTGCTGGAGCAGCGCCTCGTCGAGGGCCGCGGGCACCTCGACCGTGCGGTGCCGCTGCAGCGGGTCCCGCGGGCCCGTGGCGTCGGAGATCCGGTACCGGTACGCCCGCCACGTCGCGGAGAAGCGCGCGTCGAAGCCGTCCGGCGCGCGCACCCCGGAGAGCACCACCACGTCGGACCTGGTCCCGAGCACGCCGCCCAGGCGACGGGCGAGCGCGGAGGCCGCGCGGTCGGCGGACGGGACGTGCGGCAGCCGCTCCCCCGCATCGGCGGCGGAGCGGCCGCGCGGCGGACGGTCGAGGGCGGCGACCTGCGCGTCCGTCAGGTCGACGTGGACGACCTGCCCGGTGGCGTGCACCCCGGCGTCCGTCCGCCCGGCGACGACCAGCGTCGGCGCGGGCGGCGTGCGGACGAGGAGCTGCGCGAGGGCCTCCTCGAGCGTGCCCTGCACGGTGCGCAGGCCCGGCTGCTTGGCCCAGCCGGCGAACCCGGTGCCGTCGTAGGCGACGTCGAGGCGCACGCGCGTTGACGCCGGGCGCCCCGACCCGGCCGCATCGTCGGTCATCGTCCGGCGGATCCCCGGGGAGGCGTCATGCCGACCTCGCGCTCGAGGACGACGGTGCGGCTGGACGCCGTGAACCCCAGGTGCTCGTACAGGCCGAGCGCGCCCGTGGGGCTGTCGGAGTCGACGTCGAGCACGGCCCGGTCGAGGCCCTCTGCGCGGAACGTCGCGAGCGCGGCCGACAGCAGCGCCTGGGCGAGGCGGCGACCGCGGAACTCGCGGCGGACGCCGACGAGCGCGAGGTAGGCGGACGAGTAGCCCGCGGCCTCCCAGTTGTCGGGCGAGACCTCGGTCATGGCGAAGCCGGCGACCTGCGCGTCCTCCCCGTCGCCCGTGACGGCGATGACGGAGAGGTCGTCGCGCGCGGTGGGCAGGGAGAGGAAGGCGTCCCAGCGCTCCGCGCTCACCGGCTCGGAGCCCCAGTGGTCGCGGAAGACGTCGTTCTTGGCCAGCCGGGTGCGCTCCCACCACTCCCGCGTGACGGGGATGAGCCGGAGGCCCTCGGGCACCGGCACCTCGGGCAGCTCGGCGGCGAGGTCGCGGTGCATCTCGATGAAGTAGCGGCTGGGCGTGAACCCGCGTGATGCGAGGAGCGCGGTCGCCCCGGCCAGGTCGTCCGGGAACTCGACGCCCATGCGCGTGGGGACGGGACCCTCCACGTGGTCCGCCGGCTGGGCGACCTCGAGGGCCTGCGTGGCCCGCGCGACCTGCCAGTCGAGGAGGCGCGCCCCGATGCCCCGGCGTCGGAGGTCGGGGCGGACGCCGCCGGGGAGGTGCCCGCGGACGACGCTCTCGTCGTCCGGCTTGACGATGGCGGACCCCTCGGCGGCCAGGCGCCCGTCCGCGTCGACGGCGACGATCGCGTCCCGCGCGAGGTCGACGTACGAGAAGCCGAGCGACATCGCGACCTCCTCGCGCGTGGCGCGGTGGTCCGGGTGGTCGGCGTCCGCGATGAGGCCGTCGAGCTCGACCAGCGCGTCCACGTCGTCGGGCGTCGTCGCTCGCCAGGTGATCCCCTCCGGCCCCTCGGGGAGCGGGATCGGCGCGGTGGAGGGGAGGTCGTCCGGCGTGGTCGGGGTGCTGTCGGTCATCCCCCCAGGCTACCGGGGCCCGCCGCGGCCCCTCCCGGGCGGGTGCGTCCCCGCTGGAGGGCACCGCTGGCGAGGCGCGCCGCCCGGCGGTGGACGCACGAGAGCCCCCGTCGCGCAGGGCGGCGGGGGCTCTCGGGGTGGTGCGACGGGCGGTCCTACTTGTCGGACTTCTCCGCGGCGTCGGCCTCGACCTCGGCGGCGGCCTCGTCGGTCGTCTCCGCGGGCGTGGGGTCGGTGTGCTCGACGGCGTCGGTCTCCTCGACGGGCACCTCGGCGGCGGACTCCTCGGTCTCCGCCTCGGCGACCGGGGCCGCGGCGGCCGGAGCCGTCGTGGTCGCGGTGCGCGAGGAGCGGACCTTCGGGGTCACGGGCTCGAGCACGAGCTCGATCTGCACCATGGGGGCGTTGTCGCCCTTGCGGAAGCCGAGCTTGGTGATGCGGGTGTAGCCGCCCTCGCGCTCGGCGACGAGCGGCGCGATCTCCGTGAAGAGCTCGTGGACGACGCTCTTCGAGGGGATGATCCCCATGACGCGGCGGCGGGCGTGCAGGTCGCCGCGCTTGGCGAACGTCACGAGGCGCTCGGCCACGGGACGCAGGCGCTTGGCCTTCGTCTCGGTCGTCTTGATGGACTTGTGCTCGAACAGGCTCTGGGCCAGGTTCGCGAGCATGAGGCGCTCGTGCGCCGGTCCGCCTCCGAGGCGGGGACCCTTGGTGGGCTTGGGCATGGTCTTGTCTCCGTAGTGGTCGAAAGAAGTCGGGCCGAGGCCGGACGGGTCAGTTGGTGGTGGTCTCGTCCTCGTCGTAGCTGTAGTAGTGCGCGCCGTCGAAGCCGGGGACGGCGTCCTTCAGCGACAGACCCAGCTCGACCAGCTTGTCCTTGACCTCATCCACCGACTTCTGACCGAAGTTGCGGATGTTCATGAGCTGCGTCTCCGAGAGGGCGACGAGCTCGCTGACGTTGTTGATGCCCTCGCGCTTGAGGCAGTTGTACGACCGCACCGAGAGGTCGAGGTCCTCGATGGGCATCGACAGCTCGGAGCTGAGGACGGCGTCGACCGGCGCGGGGCCGATCTCGATGCCCTCTGCGGCCGAGTTGAGCTCGCGCGCCAGGCCGAACAGCTCGGTGAGCGTGCGACCGGCCGACGCGATGGCGTCGCGCGGCGTGATGGCCGACTTGGTCTCGACGTCGACCACGAGGCGGTCGAAGTCGGTGCGCTCGCCGGCGCGGGTGGCCTCGACGCGGTAGGTGACCTTGAGCACGGGCGAGTAGATCGAGTCGACCGGGATCTGGCCCGCCTCGCTGAACTCGCTGCGGTTCTGGGTCGCCGAGACGTAGCCGCGGCCGCGCTCGATCGTCAGCTCCAGCTCGAACTTCGCCTTCTCGTTGAGGGTGGCGATGACGAGCTCGGGGTTGTGGATCTCGACGCCCGCGGGAGCGGAGATGTCGGCGGCCGTGACCTGGCCCGCACCCTGCTTGCGCAGGTACGCGGTGATCGGCTCGTCGTGCTCGCTGGAGACGACGAGGCCCTTGATGTTGAGGATGATCTCGGTCACGTCCTCCTTCACGCCGGGGACGGTGCTGAACTCGTGCAGCACGCCGTCGATCCGGATGCTGGTGACGGCCGCGCCGGGGATGGACGAGAGGAGGGTGCGGCGGAGCGAGTTGCCGAGCGTGTAGCCGAAGCCGGGCTCGAGCGGCTCGATGACGAACCGCGAGCGGAACTCCGAGATCTGCTCCTCGGTGAGGGTGGGGCGCTGCGCAATGAGCACTGTGTTGTTTCCTTTCGGCGAGGCGTCCGCTATATGACACCTGCGATGCCCCCCGGATGGCGGCCCGGGCGGGTGGTGGATTGGTCGAACGGACACACGGCGGATCGGCCGACGCCGTCCCCTCCTCTCGGAGCGGGACGGCAGCGGCCGATCAGCGCGAGCTAGACGCGGCGGCGCTTGGGCGGGCGGCAGCCGTTGTGCGCCTGCGGGGTGACGTCGTTGATCGAGCCCACCTCGAGGCCGGCGGCCTGGAGCGAGCGGATCGCGGTCTCGCGGCCGGAGCCGGGTCCCTTGACGAACACGTCGACCTTCTTCATGCCGTGCTCCTGCGCCTGGCGGGCGGCCGACTCGGCGGCGAGCTGCGCGGCGAACGGCGTGGACTTGCGCGAGCCGTTGTAGCCGACGACGCCCGAGGACGCCCAGCTGATGACGGCGCCCGTGGGGTCCGTGATCGAGACGATGGTGTTGTTGAAGGTGCTCTTGATGTGGGCCTGGCCCACGGCGATGTTCTTCTTGTCCTTGCGGCGCGGCTTGCGAACGGCCGACTTGGGTGCTGCCATGGAATTCTCCTGTGTCTACGGGTGGCGAGGCGCGGGCCGGAGGCCTAGCGCGCCTTCTTCTTGCCGGCTACGGTGCGCTTCGGTCCCTTGCGGGTACGAGCGTTGGTCTTCGTGCGCTGCCCGTGGACAGGGAGGCCGCGGCGGTGGCGGATGCCCTCGTAGCTGCCGATCTCGACCTTGCGGCGGATGTCGGCGGCCACCTCGCGGCGGAGGTCGCCCTCCACCTTGAAGTTCCCGTCGATGTAGTCGCGCAGGGCGATGAGCTGGTCGTCGCTCAGGTCCTTGACGCGGATGTTCTTGTCGATGCCGGTGTCCTCGAGGGTCTTGACGCTCGAGGTGCGGCCGACGCCGTAGATGTACGTGAGTGCGATCTCGACGCGCTTGTCGCGCGGGAGGTCGACGCCTGCTAGACGTGCCATTGAGGCTTCTCCTGGTGATGATGTGGAGGTCTGCAGCAGAGCCTGTGCATCGGCCTCCGACCGATGGTGTCCCCCGGACCCTCGCGGGTCCCGGCTTCCGGCGCTGCTGTCGTTCTACGTGGGGTGGTGCGGGTGGTGCCGTGCGGTGGTGCTGACTAGCCCTGGCGCTGCTTGTGGCGCGGGTTCTCGCAGATGACCATCACGCGTCCGTTGCGTCGGATGACCTTGCACTTCTCGCAGATCCTCTTGACGCTGGGGTTGACCTTCATGATGCTTCCTTGCTTTCGGTTCTCGCTGGCCTCGTGCCGCCGCGGATGCGGGGCCGTTCCTTGTGCAGCAGGCCTACTTGTAGCGGTAGACGATCCGGCCGCGGGTGAGGTCGTACGGGCTCAGCTCCACGATCACGCGGTCCTCGGGGAGGATGCGGATGTAGTGCTGACGCATCTTGCCCGAGATGTGGGCGAGGACCTTGTGCCCGTTGCTCAGCTCAACGCGGAACATCGCGTTCGGCAGAGCTTCGACAACTCCGCCTTCGATCTCGATGACGCCGTCTTTCTTGGCCATATACTCACTGTCGCTAGAGGTGGTGTCTGCTGTTCGTGCGGATGCGCATCATGGTGAGGCGCAGGTGCGGTCGGCATGCCGGGACGGCGGCCGAGCACCAAGGGTCGAGAGTACGGCATCCCCGGGCGTGTCGCAATTCTCCCCGCGTGTCGCGGCCGGATCCGGGGATCCTGCGCTAGCGGGACGCGCGGACGGGCCGAGCGGTCGCCCGCCCGGCCCGTCATGGCACCGCTACTCCGCGCGGTGGCGCGGCGCGCGGCGCCGGTCGGCCTGGACCGCGTCGACGACCGCGACGAGGTCCGCGGTCAGCGGGTGCCCGTCGTCGAGCCCCGTGACGCGGCGGACGAGGTCGGCCGCGGTGTCCGTCGCGAGGAGCTCCTGCAGCTCGAGCGCCTGCGGGTCCGCCGCGGGGTCGAAGCGGAGCGCCTGCCCCATGGCGCGCACGAGCGCGTCGTGCGGCAGGCCGCGCTCGGCGAGCTGGGATGCGGGCCCCACGAAGCGCTCCTCGCGGGAGAGCTTCCGCAGCGGCTGGCGGCCGACGCGCTCGACCGTGTCCGCGAGCGCCGCGTTCGCGAACCGGGCGAGGTTCTTCTCCCGGTAGGCGGTCTGCTCGGCCTCGTCGAGCCCGTGCTTGGCCACCAGCAGCGCGCTCGTCTCCTCGAGCACCTGCCGCACCTCGTCCGCGACCTCGGGGATCGCCATGGCGTCCGACTGGCTCACCGCTCCGCGGGCGTAGCCGTGGTACGCCACCGTGGCGTGGCCCGTGTTGACCGTGAAGAGCTTCCGCTCGATGTAGGGGGCGAGGTCGTCGACGAACGTGGCGCCGGCGATCCGGGGCACGGCGTCGCCGAACGGGCCGCGCTCCACCACCCACTCGGAGAAGTCCTCGACCGTGACGTCGAGGCCGGCGGCGGGATCCTGGTTCGGGACGATGCGGTCGACGGCCGTGTTGGCGAAGACCGCGCGGTCGAGCGCCGCGGCGTCGTCGCCGAGCGCCGTCCGGATCTCGTCGCGGAGGGTGTCCGTGGCGTTGATCGCGTTCTCGCAGGCCATGACGGCGACGGGGGCGAGGTCGGCGGAGCGCGCCCGGAGGCCCGAGGCGATGGCGGGCGCGACGAAGCGGAGGATGGCGGGGCCGACGGCGGTCGTCACGACGTCGGCGGTCGCGATCTCCGCGATGAGGGCATCGCCGTCGACCGCGCTGTCGATCGCCCGGAAGCCGGTGACCGTCCAGTCGCGGGCGTGCGGCCCGACCTCGGTGACCCGGTACGAGTCGGCGGAGGCCAGGTGCCCGATGAGCTCGGCGTTGACGTCGGCGAACACGACCTCGTAGCCGGCCTCGTGCAGGATCAGCCCGACGAAGCCGCGGCCGATGTTGCCGGCACCGAAGTGGACGGCCTTCACGCCTCGTTCACCTCGGCCAGGAGCGCGTACAGCTCCTCGGCGGTGGGGGCGTCGAGGAGCTTCCGCACCTCGTCGTCGTCGCTGAAGATGATGGCGATCTTGCTGAGGATCTCGAGGTGGCCGTTGTCCTTGCCGGCGATGCCGACGACGAAGCGGACCTCGTTGCCCGCCCAGTCGATCGGCGCGTCGTAGCGCACGAATGACAGCGCGGAGTCGAGGATCGTGTCCTTGCCCTCGTTGGTGCCGTGCGGGATGGCCAGGAGGTTGCCCATGTACGTCGAGACGCTCTTCTCGCGCTCGAGCATGAAGCCCTCGTACTCGGGGGTGACGGCACCCGCGGCGACGAGGATGCCCGCCGCCTCGGCGATGGCCTCCTCCACGCTGGACGCGGTGCCGCCGACGCGGATCTGGGCGGGTTCGAGGACGTTCGACATGATGCTCCTGACGTTGTGCGTGGCTGGTGCGAGGCTACCGGGGCCCGGTCGGTGTCGACCGGGCCCCGGGGGCCTCGCGCGTGCGGTGGTGCGGGTCCGCCGGGGGCGGACCGGGATCAGCTGTCCGAGCGCTGCTTCTGGACCAGCTCCACGATCTCGTCGTAGCGCGGCGAGTTCATGAAGTTGTCGACGGAGACGTGCTCCGAGGACGGGCTCTTCTGGCGGGCGCGGTCGGTGAGCTCGCGCTGCGTGATCACGAGGTCGGCCGTGCCGTCGAGGGCGGCGATGGCCTTGTTGACGACCGTGACGTCGGTGACGCCGGCCTTCTTCATCTTGTTGCGGAGGACCGACGCGCCCATGGCGGAGGAGCCCATGCCGGCGTCGCAGGCGAACACGATGTCCTGGATGCGGGTGGCCGTGGCCGTGCCGCCGTCCGTCGCGGCCGCGCCGTCGGCGAGGCCGCCGACCGTGCCCGCGGTGCCGGTCTCGGCGCCGAGGCCCGTGAGGATGCTCGACTCCTTGCCCTTGTTGGCCTGCGTCGCGGCGACCGCGGCGCCGAAGTCGCCGGAGCCCTTCTTGCCGGTGCGGAGGATGACCGCGGCGACGACGAAGGTGACGGCGGCCGAGATCAGCACGGAGAGGATCACGCCGGGGAAGCTGTTGCGCTCGGTCTGGCCGAGCACGGCGAGGATGCTGCCGGGCGAGGCCGGGCCGCGGAGGCCGGAGCCGAACGCGACGTTGGTCGCCACGCCCGAGGCGCCACCCGCGATGACCGCGAGGAACAGCAGGGGCTTGGAGAGCACGTACGGGAAGTAGATCTCGTGGATGCCGCCGACGAACTGGATGAGGATCGCGCCGGGGGCGGTGGAGCGCGCCGCGCCCGCGCCGAAGATCGCGAAGGCGAGGAGCACGCCGAAGCCGGGGCCGGGGTTCGCCTCGAGCAGGAACAGGACGCTCTTGCCGTTCTCCAGCGCCTCGGTGGTGCCGAGCGGCGTGAGGATGCCCTGGTTGATGGCGTTGTTGAGGAAGAGGACCTTGGCGGGCTCGATCACGATGCTCGTGAGGGGCAGGAGGCCGTTGTCGACGAGGAAGCCGACGCCGCCGCCGAGGACCGACGTGATGCCGCGGATCACCGGCGTGAGCAGGTAGTACGCGCCGATCGCGAAGACCGCGCCCAGGATCCCCGCGGAGAAGTTGTTGACGAGCATCTCGAAGCCGGGGCGGATCCTGTCGATCCACAGGCGCTCGATGACCTTCAGCAGGTACGCCGCGAGCGGGCCCGTGATCATGGCGCCGAGGAACATCGGGCTGCCGCCGTCGAAGTACGGCTCGCCGACCGTGCCGACGATGACGCCCATCGTGGCGATGGTCGCCACCACGCCGCCGCGCGCGTCGTAGACCATGCGGCCGCCGGTGTTCGCGATGAGGAGCGGGAGGAGGAAGTACAGGACCGGAGCGATGAGCTGGGCGATGTCCGCGTTCGGCAGGTAGCCGTCCGGGATGAACAGGGCCGTGAGCAGGCCCCAGGCGATGAACGCCGCGATGTTGGGCATGATCATGCCGCTGAGGAACGTGCCGAACTTCTGCACGCCGGTGCGCACGGAGCGTCCCGTGCTGCGGGTGGGTGACGTCGTCGTCATGGGGGTGGTGCTCCTGTCGTGGTGGTGGCGGGCCTGCTGCGGCCCGCCGTGCTGCGGATGGGGGGTGATCGCTCGTGGTGCGGTGGTGGGGTCGGTGGTGCGGGTCAGACGGGGGCGGGCGCCGACGCCGCGGTGACCGCGGCGCGCGCCTCGACGGCGCTGTCGGCGGCGAGGGCGACGGCGGCGAGCGCCTCCGCCTCCTCGCGCGTGTGGAGGGCGAGCTCGGCGCGCACGTCGGCGAGCGCCGCCGGCGACATCGAGAGGCTGGTGGCGCCGAGGCCGACGAGCACGACGGCGAGCAGCGGATCGGCCGCCGCCTCGCCGCAGATGCCCACGGGCTTGCCGAGCGCGCGCCCCGCGGCGCCGACCTCCTGCACGAGGCGGAGGACGGCGGGGTGCCATGGGTCCTGGAACGCGGCCACCGATCCCAGCAGCCGGTCGGCCGCGAGCGTGTACTGCGTGAGGTCGTTGGTGCCGACGCTCGCGAAGTCGGCGACGCCGAGGATCCGGTCGGCGAGGAGCGCGGAGGACGGGACCTCCACCATCACGCCGACGGTGCGGAGGCCGAGCTCCCGGCCGAGGGAGCTGAAGTACCGCGCCTCCTCCACCGTGGAGACCATGGGCGCCATGACCCACAGGTCCGCGTCGGTCGCGGCGTCGGCACGGGCGAGCGCCGTGAGCTGGTCGCGGAGGATCTGCTCGTTGGCGCGGAGCGCCCGGAGGCCGCGGAGGCCGAGCGCCGGGTTCTCCTCGGCCGCGTCGTTGAGGAAGCTGAGGGGCTTGTCGGCACCGGCGTCGAGGGCGCGCACGACGACCTTCTGCCCCGGGAACGCCTCGAGCAGCCGGGTGTAGTGCGCCTCCTGCTCCTCGACGGTCGGCGCGCTCGTGGCGTCGAGGAAGAGGAACTCGGTGCGGAAGAGGCCGACGCCCTCGGCGCCCTTCTCGACCGCGTCGGCCGCGCCGTCGGCGGAGCCGAGGTTCGCCAGCAGCGGGACCGCGGTGCCGTCGGAGAGTGCGCCCGGGCCGGTGGGCACGGCGACCTGCGCGCGACGGGCCGCGATGGCGTCGCGCGCCGCGGACTCCTCCTCCGCCGTGGGGTCGACGGTGACGGCGCCCGTGAGCGCGTCGACCACGACGGTCTCCCCGTCGGCGAGGTCGGCAGCGGCAGCCACGCCGACGACCGCGACGATGGCCTTCTCGCGGGCGAGGATCGCCGTGTGCGAGGTCGGTCCGCCGTCGGTCGTGATGAGCGCGAGGACCTTGTCGAGGTCGAGGAGCGCGGTGTCGGCGGGCGCGAGGTCGCGGGCCACCAGCACGAACGCGTGGTCGGGATCCGGCACCCCCGGCGCCGCGACGCCCTGCAGGTGCGCGACGACGCGCTGCGAGACGTCGTCGAGGTCGGTGGCGCGCTCCCCCATGTACCCGCCCATGCTGAGGAGCAGGTCGCGGAAGCCCGCGAAGGCCTCGTGCACGGCGCGCTCGGCGGTGCGGCCGTTCGCGAGGCGCGCGGTGACGTCGTCGACGAGCGTCGGGTCCTCCGCCATGAAGGCCTGCGCCTCGAGCACGTCCTTCGCGGCACCGCCGGCCTTCTCCCCGCGGATGCGGATGTCGGCGGCGACGGCGGCGAGCGACGCGCTCACGCGGATCCGCTCCTCGTCGGGGGTGAGGGCGCTCGCGGTGTCGGCGGGCTCGGGGAGCGGGTCGGGCATCCGGATGACCGGTCCGACGGCGGACCCCCGTCCGATGCCGATCCCCTGCAGGGTGCGCGAGCTCATGCCGCGTCCAGGTCGGACTCGAGGAGCATGGCGAGGTCGGTGACGACCTGCTCCGCGTTCTCGCCCTCGGCCGAGACGACGACCTCGTCGCCCGTGTCGACGCCGAGGGAGATGACGCCGAGGATGCTCGCGGCGTTGACGCTGCGGTCGCCCTTGGCGAGCTGCACGGGGATCCCGGCCTTCGCGGCCGCCTGCGTGAACAGCGAGGCGGGGCGGGCGTGCAGCCCGTGCGACGAGGCGATGGTGACGGTGCGTTCTGCCATGGTGGCTCCTTCGGTCGGCCCCGTCGTCGGGGCCCTGGTGGGCGGTCGTCGTGCGGTGGTGCGGTGGTGGTGCTGTCGTGCGGGGGTCGGCGCGGGCGCCAGTGGTCAGGCGGCCGGGGGCGATCCCCCGGCGGGTCGGCCGTGGAGGCCGGACGGTCGACGGAGCGAGCGCGCGCCCGTGCGCATCGCCGCGAGGGCCCGGTCGAGGGCCGCGCGGGCGCCCTCCGGGCGTGAGGCGTCCGCGTCGAGGAGGACGGCGGTCGCGCCCTCGTCGGCCGCGGCGGCGCGCACGGCCTCGAGGCGGTCCGCGAGGTGGGCGCCGAGGAGGACCACGTCCATGCCGGCGGCGTCGAGCCGGACCTGCGCGAGGGATCCGGCGACCGCCTCGATCTCGAGCCCGTCGGCCTCGGCGAGGGTGCGCAGGCGCTGGGCGAGGAAGGTGCTGGATGCGCCGGAGCCGCAGACGACGAGGATCCTCCCGGTCATGCTGTGCCTCCTCGCGTCGTCGCTGGTCCTCCCATGGTGCTCCGGCGGCACGGCGCAGTACCAGCAGGATCGTTTCCGCGGGGTAGGAAGACCGCTTCCGGGCCCGCGGCGGACGGCATGGGCGGCGGGTGCGGATGGTTGACTCAGGGGGACGGACGCGCACCGGCCCCCGGGCCGCACCGCGTCCCGCCCCCGAGGGAGACGACATGCTGAGCGAGAACCACGAGAGGCTGCTGGACTACCTGTCCACCGCCGACCGCTGGGTCGAGGCCGGCGAGCTCGCCGACCGCCTCGGCGTCACGACGCGGAGCGTCCGCAACTACGTCACCGCCGTCCGGGAGCGCTCGACCGTGGCGATCGCCTCCTCCCCCGACGGCTACCGCATCGACGCCGCGAGCTACGCCCGCCACCTCGGCGCGCGCCCGAGCGCCGACCCCCAGGGCACGCCCCGCGACCGGCTGCACGCGCTCGTCCGCCGGCTCGGCGACGCGCCCGACGGGCTCGACGTCTTCGCGCTCGCCGGCGAGCTGCACGTGAGCGAGTCCACGGTCGAGGCGGACCTCCGCAAGGTGCGCGCGCTCGTCGAGGACGCCGGCCTCGCGCTCCGCCGCACCGGGTCCACCGTCGTCCTCGAGGGGTCCGAGCGCGACTTCCGCCGCCTCCTGTCGCGGATGTTCCGCGACGAGAGCGCGCAGGGCTTCCTGCCGCTGGAGTCGGTGCAGCGGGAGTTCGCGTCGGACTCGCTGCGCGCGTTCAAGACGGACCTGATCCGCGAGCTCACGGAGGGCGGCTTCTTCGTCAACGAGTACGGGGTCGACAACGTGCTGCTGCACGTCGCCATCGCGGTCGACCGCCTGGCGCGGTCGCCGCGGCGGGAGGGGGCCGCGGCGGATGCGACCGCCGACGACGGGGCGGACGGCGCCCGCGCAGCGTCGCGCGCCGATGCCGCCG
>NZ_JAVCVL010000110.1:0-9067 GCF_032917815.1 Clavibacter sp. MX14-G9D
GCCGACGCGCAGGGCGGCGAGCCCCGCGATCATGGCGGCGCCGGGCGACCGGAGCGCCCCGCCGACGACCACGACCTGGCCGCGTCCGTACTTGGATCCGCCGGGCTCGGGCAGCGCCCAGGCGCGCAGCCCGGCCGGGGTCACGACCTCCGCGGGCGCCTCCGCGCGGCCCTCATCGTCGTGGCTCATCGGGTTCCCCTCCGTGCTCGGTGACGGGGGCGCCCTGCCCGTCGAGGTGCTCCGTGGCCGAGAAGACCCGGAGGGTCCAGGGCCCGTGCGGGACGGGCCGCTCGAGGATCGTGACGGACGCGTTCGCCACGGTGTGCTGCGCCTGGAAGGCCAGGAGCTCGGCCTCGGTGAGCCCGAGGCACACGTAGAGGAAGAGCATGACCACGGCGTCGTGCGTGGTGAGGAGGGCGCGGCCGTCGGCGGCGGCGACCTCGGGATCCTGCAGGAACGACCGCACGCGCAGCGCCACGTCGGCCCAGGACTCCCCGCCCGGCGGCCGGTAGGAGACCTTGCCCAGCCAGCGGCGGCGCGTGTCCTCCTCCGGGTGGCGGGCGGCGACGCCCCGGGCGGTGAGGAGGTCGAGGATCCCCAGCTCGCGGTCCCGCAGGCGCTCGTCCGGCCGGATCTCCGCGGCGATGCCCGCCTCGGCCAGCGCGACCGCCGCCGTGCTGCGCGCCCGCAGGTAGGTGGAGGACCAGACGGCGGTCGGCACGTCCGCGCGGCTCGCGAACCAGCGCCCGAGGGCGCGCGCCTGCGCGCCGCCGGTGTCGGAGAGCGGCACGTCCGGATCGCGGTGGTCGACCTGGATCGCCTCGGCGCCGTCGCGGTCGGCGCGGCTCGCGGCGACGTTGGCCGTGCTCTCCCCGTGCCGCACCAGCCACAGCTCGGTGAGGCCGGTCACGCCGGGCCGGCCGAGCGCGCGGCGGAGACGGCGGAGCGGATCCCGTTGCGCCAGGGCGCGCCGTGCCCCGGCAGCACGAGTCGGGCGTCGGTGCCCTCCAGGGCCGCGAGGGAGCGGAGCGCCCGGCCGCTGTCCGCGGTGGCGGCGCCCGCGACGATGCGGCAGCCGGTGCGCCCGGTGTACGGGTCGAGCGTCACGAGGGCGTCGCCGGTGAGGAGCGCGTCGCGGTCCGGGAGGTGGAGCGCGACGTGGCCGTCGGTGTGGCCGGGGGTGGGGATCGCGATCGGGCGTCCGGGGACCTCGAGCGGCCCGGCGGCGATGTCGGCCGTGCCGTCCACGCCCTCGACGCGCAGGGCGCCCGCGGCGGCCATCGCCGCGATCACGGGGATCGCGCGGCCGTGGCGGAGCGGGTACGCGAACGGCGTGCGCTCGCGGCGGTAGGAGTACGGGTGGCGGGCGATCCCGGCGTCGTCCGGGTGCACGTGCACGGGCACGCCGAGCTCGCGGGCGGCCCGTGCGGCGGATCCGACGTGGTCGAAGTGCCCGTGGGTGAGCACGACGGCGCGCACGTCGTCGGGCGTCCGGCCGATCGCGGCGAGGGAGCGCAGCAGGTGCGGCCAGGTGTCGGGGAACGCCGTGTCGACGAGGGTGACGCCGTCGTCGTCCTCGATCAGGTACGCGTTCACGTAGGCGTGCGCGAGCAGGTGGATCCCCGGGGCGACGTCCCGGGTGAGCACGGGGGACGAGGGGCGGGGCGGGGTGCCGGTGCGGATCATGCGGTCCTCTCGGAGGTGGGTCCGCGGACGCGGGCGGGCGGCCGGCCCCCGTGAGGGCCGGCCGCCGGTCGTGCGCCGCGGGTCGAGCGGCGGTCGGCCGCGGGTCACTCGGGCGTCACGGCGTCCTTCACGGCGCCGGCCGCCTTCTTCAGCAGGCCCGGGTCCTTGGGCGGGATGGTGCCGTGGAGGAGCGGGTTCCCGACGGGCGGCGCGGGCATCGGGACCGTGGTGGTCGGGCCGTCGTGGTACGTGAACGTGCCCTTGCCGTCCGGGGTGGGGCCGGACGCCCAGGAGCCCTCCGCCGCGGCGGGGCCGTTCGAGAAGTTGAGGTACTGGTACGACACCTCGCGGTCCTCGAGGTCGAGGGGGAAGTCGCTCGGCACGGGCAGGTCCTCGGTGCCCTCGGCGCGGAGCTCGGCGATCGCGGCGGTCCACTGGTTCTGGTGCATGGTGTCGCGCGCGAGGAGGAAGGAGAGGAGGTCCTTCACGCCGTGGTCGTCGGTCATGTGGTAGAGCCGGGCGACCTGGATCCGCCCCTGCATCTCGGCGTTGGCGTTGGCCGTGAAGTCGGCCAGCAGGTTGCCGCTGCAGGTCACGTAGGAGCCCTGCCAGGGGTTCCCGTTGCTGTCGACGGGGCGCGCGCCGGCGCCCGCGACGATGGCGTGCTGGATGTCGCTGCCGCCGATTACCGCGGCGAGCGTCGGGTCCTTCATCGCGTCCTCGGTCGCCTCCGTCGGCGCGGTCTCGAGCAGCTTCGCGATCATGATCGCGAGCATCTCGACGTGCCCGAACTCCTCCGCGCCGATGCCGTAGAGCATGTCGCGGTACTTGCCGGGGAGCTTCGAGTTCCAGGACTGGAAGCCGTACTGCATGGCGACGCTGATCTCGCCGTACTGGCCGCCGAGCACCTCCTGCAGGTGGCGGGCGTAGATGGGGTCGGGCTTGTCGGGGGACGCGCTGTGCTGCAGCTCCTGCTTGTGGAAGAACATGGAGGGGTCTCTCCTCGTCGTCGGCGTCGCGGTCCGGAGCGACCGCGCTCTCCCTCCACCGTTCGCCGCCCCCCGACGCGATGCCTACCCCCTTGACAGGTCCCCCGGCGTCGCCCCGGGCGCGTCCCCACGGCCGCTCGCGCCCCCGATGCGCGCTCTCGGCGCCCCCTCTGCACTACCACATGCCGATCCGTCCGCCGCACGAGCCGGATCCCGACGGCATGGCTGGCATAGTGGGTGGGCACGGCCGAAGCTCAGCGCCGCTCTCTGGCCCCCTCTCCGTCGGCGCGGGGCCCGAGAGCTCACGAGGGGGACACGGGATCGATCATGGGCACGTTCAAGTACGACTCGACGCTGACGGCGGAGTTCGACGACCGCCTGCTCGCGCACCTGCAGCTCGTCATCGGCGCGAAGCTGCGCCGCGGGGAGGCGTTCTACTTCTCCTGGCGCGACGACGTGGAGGTCGGCGACGGGCGCACCACCATCTGGATGCACAACTCGCTGCCCCTGGTGTTCAAGTACCACGGCAGCCGCGTGCCGCCCATCAACCGCAAGTGGGTGGACGCCCTCATGACGACGGCCAACAGCCCGGGCGGCCTGCTGATCCTGCGGGAGCCCCCGGAGGACGAGCCCCGGGACGACGCGCGCTAGGTCGGCACGGCCGTCGACTACTCCCGTTCCCGCGGTGCTGTCAACCCCTCCTGTCCCCATTCGGACGGATCCGTCACGGCTGGCATCGTGGGCTCCGGGTCCGCGGATGCGGGCCACGGGGATGGGGTACGCGATGCGGGACACGGAAGCCGACGGCATGGGCGACCTCGTCCAGTCGTCCGCGAGCGAGGCGCTCCCCGCACGTCCCCTCGGTCCCGTCCGCAGTCCCACGGAGCAGGCCCGGTTCGTCGCCGGCTACTTCGGCTGGTCGATCACGGGCGACGCGATCCGCGGCACGGGCGTCGACGGCGGGGCCGTGGCGCTGTTCATCGAGGACCTCGCCGCCGCGCTCGCCGAGCTCGGCTGGATCTCCCCGTGCGGCATCCGCTGGGACCGGCTGCCCTTCGGCGAGGACGAGGCGGCCGCCGCGCTGCGCACCGTCCAGCGCGCGCACGGCTGGGACGTCTGACCCCGTCGCCGTGCATCCGCCGGGAGCGACGTCAAGCCCCTGTGCGTTTCCCCACCTGCAGAGCACACTCTGACCACGAGGCCGCAGCGGGCTCGGGCGCTTGAGGATTGTCGAGAGTCCTCCTATGCAGTCCGGACCGCCGAACGTGGCCCTCCAGATCCGCCCCGGATCGGTCGTGTCGTGGACGACCGAGACCCGGGGCGGATCGCTTGCGCCGCGACCGCGCCGCCCGCGCACGGCCCTCGCGCACCGCCCTCCGCGGCACGCCATCCGCCGCGCCCGGCCGGCCTCCCTGCCTGGACGCCGCCTGCCGGTCGCTTGGCGTGCCGCCGTCGCAGGCGTTGTGTGGGACGGGCGCCCGTCCCACGAGGATCCGGCGCTCGAGAGAAGGAGCACCATGAAGGCACTCACCTGGCAGGGCATCCACGACGTCGAGGTCCAGGACGTCGAGGACCCCCGCATCGAGCACGACACCGACGCGGTCATCCGCATCACCTCCACCGCCATCTGCGGGTCCGACCTGCACCTCTACGAGGTCTTCGGCCCGTTCCTCGACAAGGGCGACGTGCTCGGCCACGAGAACATGGGCGTCGTCGAGGAGGTCGGCGCGGGCGTCACGCGCGTGAAGGTCGGCGACCGCGTCGTCGTCCCGTTCGTCATCGCCTGCCGCGACTGCTTCATGTGCGACCGGGGCCTGTTCACCCAGTGCGAGACCACGCAGGTGCGGGCCCAGGGCAGCGGCGCGTCCCTGTACGGGTTCAGCGAGCTGTACGGCTCCATCCCCGGCGGCCAGGCGGAGCGCCTGCGCATGCCGCTCGCGGACGCCAACGCGATCGTCGTCGGCACCGAGCTGCCGGACGAGCGCTACCTGTTCCTCAGCGACATCCTCCCCACCGCCTGGCAGGGCGTCCAGTACGCGGCCGTCCCCGAGGGCGGAACGCTCGGCGTGATGGGCCTCGGCCCCGTCGGGCAGTTCGCGGCGCGCATCGGGAAGCACCTCGGCTACCGCGTGATCGCGGTGGATCCCGTCCCCGAGCGCCGCGCCATGGCCGAGCGCCACGGCATCGAGACGCTCGACCTCACCGACGACGTCGTCGACCGCCTGCGCGAGCTCACCGACGGGCGCGGGCCGGACTCGGTCGTGGACGCGGTCGGCATGGAGGCCCACGGCAGCCCCGTCGCCTCCTTCGCGCAGAAGGCGGCGGGCATCCTGCCCGACGGCATCGCGAAGAAGGTCATGGACACGGCGAGCGTCGACCGCCTCGCGGCCCTGCACACGGCGTTCGACGCGGTCCGCCGCGGCGGCACCGTCTCCATCAGCGGGGTCTACGGCGGCGAGGCCGACCCCATGCCCATGAAGTCCCTCTTCGACAAGCAGGTGGCGATCCGCATGGGCCAGTGCAACGTGCAGCACTGGATCGACGACCTGCTGCCCCTCGTCGAGGACCCGGCCGACCCGCTCGGCGTCATGGACCTCGTCACCCACACGGCGCCGCTCGCGGACGCCGCCCGCATGTACGGGATCTTCCAGGAGAAGGAGGACGGCTGCATCAAGGTGGTGCTGAAGCCGTAGCCTCCTGGCTCCATCGACCGGCCGCGTCCCCTCGGGGCGCGGCCGTCGTCGTGCCCGGCGTGGTGCCGTGCCCGTGCTCCGGCCCGAGTCGGGTGCCGAGGAGGCCGCGGTCGCCCGTCAGCGGGCGCCGATCTCCGTGAGCACCCGGTCCATCAGCTCGGCGAGGTCGACGGACGCGGCGTGCGGCATCTCCGCGCACTCGACCCGCCCGGCCCGGATGGCGTCGCGCGCCGCCCGGACCATGGGCACGTAGCCGCGGCCCTCGATCTCGTGCTCCCGCCGCTCGGGCTCCCCGTCGGCGGGCACGATCGCGAGCCCGGTCGAGGCGAGGAACAGCGGGTCCACCTCGATCCGGCCGGCGGTGCCGCTGACGGTGGCGCCCGTGGGCAGGGCGGCGACGAGCGAGCAGGCGAGCGTCGCCTGGCGGCCGTCGGGCCAGCCGAGGAGGATCGCGACCTCGGTGTCGACGCCGCCGTCGATCACGGTGCCGACCGCGGCGACCGTCGAGGGCGCGCCGAACAGGCCGTGCGCGAAGGCGAGCGGGTAGACGCCCATGTCGAGCAGCGTGCCGCCGCCGACCGCAGGGTCCCAGAGGCGGCCCGCGCCGGTCTCGGTGACGAAGCCGAACGACGCGGAGACCGCGCGCGGATCCCCGATGCGGCCCTCCGCGATCGCGTCGCGCACCGCGAGGTACCCGGGCGAGAACGCCATCCAGACGGCCTCGAGGAAGAGCAGGCCCTCGGCGCGGGCGAGGTCCACGAGGGCGCGGGTGTCGGCGGCCGTGGTGGTGGCGGGCTTCTCGCAGAGCACGTGCTTGCCGGCGCGGAGCGCGGCCTCGGCCTGCGCGCGGTGCAGCGTGTGCGGGGTGGCGACGTAGACGGCGTCGACCCCGTCGTCGGCGAGGAGCTCCTCGAGGGTGTCGTGGATGCGCGCGATGCCGTGGGCGGCGGCCAGCGCCTCGGAGCTCGCGCGCGTGCGGGAGTGCACGGCGACCACCTCGACGCCCGGCACGAGCAGCATGTCGGGGACGACGGAGGTCGCGATGCCGGCGGCCCCGACGACGCCCCAGCGGACGGGCCGGTCGACCTCCGATCCGGACGCGGGTGCGGGCACGGGCGGCATCGTCGTCGACATGCTCCGAGCCTACGCGCTCGCCGCCGAGGCGTGAGAGCGCTTCCACCCATCGGCGCACCGCCCTTGACAGTCCCGAGAAGCGCCGCCTAGGGTCGGCGGCACGGCGTGAGAGCGCTCTTACAGCGAGAGCACCGACGCTCGACAGGCACAAGGGAGTGACCTTTGACGAACACAGCACGGACGCGCGTGGCCACCGGCATCGCCGGAGCCGCGGTGATCGCCCTCCTCGCCACCGGATGCACCTCCGGCGGCGCAGGCGGCACGGACGGCGGCGACATCACCCTCACCGTCACCACCTTCAACAAGATGGGCTTCGACGAGCTCTACGCCCAGTACGAGGAGTCGCACCCGGGCGTCACCATCACGGCCACCAACATCGACACGGGTGGCAACGCCCTCATCGACTGGCAGACCAAGCAGGCCTCCGGGGCGGGGCTCCCCGACGTGCAGGCGGTCGAGGAGGGCTGGCTCAGCAAGGTGATGCAGGTCTCCGACTCGTTCACCGACCTCCGCGACCACGGCATCGAGGACGTGAAGGACCGCTGGGTCCCGTGGAAGTACGACCAGGCCACCGACCCCGAGGGCCGCGTCATCGGCTACGGCACCGACATCGGCCCCGAGGGCCTCTGCTACAACTCGAAGCTGTTCGCCGAGGCGGGCCTGCCCACCGAGCGCACCGAGGTCGCGACGCTGTTCGGCGGCGAGGACGCGACCTGGGACCGCTACTTCGAGGTGGGGAAGCAGTACAAGGCGGCGACGGGGAAGTCCTGGTACGACCAGTCCGGCTTCATCTGGAACGCCATGGTCAACCAGCAGCCCGAGGGCTACTACACGAAGGACGGGAAGCTCAACGTCGAGGGCAACGCCGACCTCGAGGCACTCTGGGGCAAGGTCGCCGACGGCGCCGAGGCCGGCCTCTCCGACGCGCAGACCGCGTGGGACTGGGGCGGCGGCAAGGCCTTCACCGACGGCTCCTTCGCCACGTTCGTCTGCCCCGCGTGGATGCTCGGCAACGTCCAGGGCGGCACCGAGTCCGCGGGCGGCGACGCCTCCACCGGCTGGGACTTCGCGGACGTCTTCCCCGGCGGATCCGCCAACTGGGGCGGCTCGTTCCTGACCGTGCCCACCACCTCGAAGCACCCGGCCGAGGCCGCGGAGCTCGCCGCGTGGCTCACCGAGCCCGAGCAGCAGGCCGTCGCGTTCCAGGCCGCGGGCACCTTCCCCAGCACCGTCGAGGCGCAGGGATCCGAGGGCGTCACCGGCAGCAGCGCGCTCACGACGTTCTTCAACGACGCGCCGCTCGGCACCATGCTCAGCGCCCGCGCCGAGGGCGTCGAGGCCCAGTACAAGGGACCGGACGACTCGGTGATCCAGGAGCAGGTCTTCGGACCCTCCATCCAGGCGCTCGACGCCGGCAAGTCCGACGGCGCGAAGTCGTGGGACGACGCGATCACGCTCCTCGGGCAGCTCGTCGAGGAGTAGCAGACCGGACGGTCGGGGGACCGTCCACCCCCGGGGTGCGGGCGCCCGGGCGCCCGCACCCCTCCCACACGCGCGAGAGAAGGACCGATGACGACCACCCTGCGCCCGCCGGCGCCACCCCGATCCCGCGTGCAGCCGCCGCGGGAACCCGACGCCCCCACCTGGCGCCAGCGCCTCAGCACCTGGGACTTCCGCTACTCGCCGTACCTCTACGTCGCGCCGTTCTTCGTGCTCTTCGCCCTCGTGGGCCTCTTCCCGCTCGTGTACACGTTCGTCGTGTCGCTCAACGACTGGAACCTGCTCACGGGCGCCGGCGACTGGATCGGCTTCGAGAACTACGCGGTCGAGCTCGCGGACCCGCTGTTCTGGAACTCCGTCTACAACACCTTCAGCATCTTCCTGCTGTCCACGGTGCCGCAGCTCGCGGTCGCGGCCGCCATCGCGGCCATCCTCGACCAGAACCTCCGCGCGAAGACGTTCTGGCGGATGAGCGTGATCCTCCCGTACATCGTCACGCCGGTCGCCGTGGCGATCATCTTCAGCAGCATGTTCGGCGAGAAGTACGGCCTCGTGAACAACCTGCTCACCGAGATCGGGCTCGACCCGGTCATGTGGAAGACCGAGACGCTGCCCTCGCACCTCGCCATCGCGACGATGGTGAACTGGCGCTGGACCGGCTACAACGCGCTCATCCTCCTCGCCGCCATGCAGGCGGTGCCGCGGGACGTGCACGAGTCCGCCGCGCTCGACGGCGCCGGGTCCGTGCGGCGCTTCTTCTCCATCACCGTGCCGAGCATCCGCCCGACCCTCGTGTTCGTGATCATCACGGCGACCATCGGCGGGCTCCAGATATTCACCGAGCCGAAGCTGTTCAACGCGGCGAGCTCGACGCCGGGCGGGCCGCAGCGGCAGTACCAGACGACCGTGCTGTACCTGTGGGACCTCGCCTTCAACCGGCAGGACTTCGGCAAGGCCAGCGCCGTGGCGTGGATCCTCTTCCTCCTCATCGTGCTCATCGGCCTGCTCAACTTCTGGCTCTCCCGGCGCATCGCGGGGGTGGAGGCGCGGGGATCCGCGCGCCGC
>NZ_JAVCVL010000111.1:0-9055 GCF_032917815.1 Clavibacter sp. MX14-G9D
CGGACGCCGTCTACCTGCGGCCGCTGCTCGGGATCCGCGCCGCCGCCACGCGCGCCGCCTGCGCCGACCAGGGCCTGGACCCGTGGCAGGACCCGCACAACGCCGACCCCGCGTACCGCCGCGTGCGCGTGCGCCACGACGTGCTGCCGGTCCTCGAGCGCGAGATCGGCCCGGGCATCGCCGAGGCGCTCGCGCGCACGGCCGACCAGCTGCGCGAGGACGACGACGCGCTCGAGCTCTTCGCGGCCGAGATGGTCGAGGAGATCGCCGACCACGCCGAGGCCGGCATCTCGCTCGAGGTCGCCGCGCTCCGGGCCGCTCCGCCCGCGCTGCGGCACCGGCTGATCCGCCTCGCAGCCCGCGAGGAGTTCGCCGCGCACCTCTCCCGGACGCACGTCCTGGAGGTCGCGCGGCTCGTGACCGACTGGCACGGGCAGGGGCCGGTCGACCTGCCGGGCGTTAGGGTCGTACGCAGGGACGAGCTCATCGTCCTCAGCGCCAGGACGACGGAAGAGTGACATGAGATCCACCGACATCGCCGACGACCTGACCGAGGTCCTGCACACCGAGGAGCAGATCCACGCACGGATCGCCGAGATGTGCCGCGAGATCGAGCGGGACTACGCGGGGGAGGAGCTCCTCCTCGTCGGCGTGCTCAAGGGCGCGGTCATGGTCATGGCGGACCTCGCCCGCGAGCTCGCCCTGCCGGTGCACATGGACTGGATGGCCGTCAGCTCCTACGGGTCGGGCACGAAGTCCAGCGGCGTCGTCCGCATCCTCAAGGACCTCGACGCCGACCTCACGGGCCGCCGCGTGCTCATCGTCGAGGACATCATCGACTCCGGCCTCACGCTCTCCTGGCTCCTCGCGAACCTCCGCTCCCGCGGCGCCGCGAGCGTCGAGGTCTGCGCCCTCCTCCGCAAGCCCGAGGCCGTGAAGATCGCGGTCGACGTGCGCTACGTGGGCTTCGAGATCCCGAACGACTTCGTCATCGGCTACGGCCTGGACTTCGCGGAGCGGTACCGGAACCTGCGCGACGTGGCCATCCTCGCGCCGCACGTCTACAGCTGACGCGCCCCTCTCCTCTTATCCGGCTCCAGGGCGGCGCACGTTCGGCTGGCGGCGAACACCGCGGCCACGCCCAGACAGCCGCTTGTATCCTCGAGACATCTCGTCGCCGTACGGCGCGGCACGGGCAGAAAGGTGTCGGGCCCGCGCCCCTACGCTCATGAACTTCAAGAAACTCCTCCGCAGCCCGATCCTCATCGTCGTCCTCGCCATCGTCGTGGTGTCGGTGGGCTTCAGCCTCATCACCGGATCCGGCTACAAGACCATCACCACGCAGCACGGCCTCGAGCTGATCCAGGACGGCGAGGTCGCCTCCGCCAAGATCATCGACGGCGAGCAGCGCGTGGACCTCACGCTCGCGAACGCCGACGGCGACAACGGCACCATGGTGCAGTTCAACTACGTCGCCCAGCGCGGCACCGAGATCGTCGCCGCCATCACGGAGGCCAACCCCGCCGAGGGCTTCGACGACCAGGTGCCGCAGCCGAGCTGGCTGCTGTCGGCGTTCAGCATCCTGCTGCCGCTGCTGCTCATCGGCTTCTTCATCTGGATCATGTTCTCCGGCATGCAGGGCGGCGGGAACCGCGTCATGCAGTTCGGCAAGTCGAAGGCGAAGCTCGCCTCGAAGGACTCCCCGAAGGTGACGTTCGCCGACGTCGCCGGGTCGGACGAGGCCATCGAGGAGCTCGAGGAGATCAAGGACTTCCTCAAGGAGCCCGCCAAGTTCCAGGCCGTCGGCGCCCGCATCCCCAAGGGCGTGCTGCTCTACGGCCCTCCCGGCACCGGCAAGACCCTGCTGGCGCGCGCCGTCGCCGGCGAGGCGGGCGTGCCCTTCTACTCCATCTCCGGATCCGACTTCGTCGAGATGTTCGTGGGCGTGGGCGCGAGCCGCGTGCGCGACCTCTTCGAGCAGGCCAAGCAGAACGCGCCGGCCATCATCTTCGTCGACGAGATCGACGCCGTCGGCCGCCACCGCGGCGCCGGCGTGGGCGGCGGCAACGACGAGCGCGAGCAGACCCTCAACCAGCTCCTGGTGGAGATGGACGGCTTCGACGTCAAGACCAACGTCATCCTCATCGCGGCCACCAACCGGCCCGACGTCCTCGACCCCGCGCTCCTGCGCCCGGGCCGCTTCGACCGCCAGATCGGCGTCGACGCCCCCGACCTGCAGGGCCGCCGGCAGATCCTCGAGGTGCACGGGCGCGGCAAGCCGCTGGCCTCGGGCGTCGACCTCGAGGTCCTCGCGCGGAAGACCCCGGGCTTCACCGGCGCCGACCTCGCCAACGTCCTCAACGAGGCGGCGCTCCTCACGGCGCGCTCCGACGCGCAGCTCATCGACGACCGCGCCCTCGACGAGGCCGTCGACCGCGTCATGGCCGGGCCCCAGCGCCGCAGCCGCATCATGCGCGACCACGAGAAGCTCATCACCGCGTACCACGAGGGCGGTCACGCGCTCGCGGCGGCGGCGATGAACAACACCGACCCGGTGACCAAGGTCACGATCCTGCCCCGCGGCCGCGCCCTCGGCTACACGATGGTGCTGCCGCTGGAGGACAAGTACTCGGTCACCCGCAACGAGCTGCTCGACCAGCTCACGTACGCCATGGGCGGCCGCGTCGCGGAGGAGATCGTGTTCCACGACCCCACCACCGGCGCCTCGAACGACATCGAGAAGGCCACGTCCACGGCCCGCCGCATGGTCACCGAGTACGGCATGAGCGCCAAGGTCGGCTCCGTCAAGCTCGGTTCCAGCTCCGGCGAGCCCTTCCTCGGGCGCGAGCTCGGCGGGGGACGGGACTACTCGGAGGACATGGCCCTCACGGTCGACGCCGAGGTGCGCGCGCTCCTCGACGGCGCCCACGACGAGGCGTGGCAGGTCATCAACGACAACCGCGACGTGCTCGACCACCTGGCCACCGAGCTCCTCGAGAAGGAGACGCTCGACCACGACCAGCTGGCCGCGATCTTCGCCGATGTGCGGAAGCTGCCGCCTCGGCCGCAGTGGCTGTCGAGCGACAAGCGCCCGCTGTCGGACCTGCCGCCCGTGCCCATGCCGCAGAAGGCGCCCATCGACCAGGGCGTCGTCGACGGCGCGGTCGACTCGGAGCCGCCGGCCGGCAAGCCGAAGCGCTCGCCCTTCCCGCGTCCCGCGACGGCCTGACCCGGTGGGCGTCGACAGGGCGCGCATCGAGGCGGCCGTGTCCGAGCTGATCCTGGCCATCGGCGAGGACCCGGGCCGGGAGGGCCTCGCGACCACCCCGGCCCGGGTCGCCGAGGCCTACGGCGAGTTCTTCGCGGGCGTCGGCACGGATCCGCTCCGGCACCTGCGGGAGACCTTCCCGCTCCCGGAGACGGCGGCGGCGCCGCAGCCCGTCATCGTCACGGGCATCGCGTTCCGCTCCATCTGCGAGCACCACCTGCTCCCGTTCACGGGCGTCGCGCACCTGGCGTACGTGCCGGGGGAGCGCATCGTCGGCCTCGGCCGCCTGCCGCGCGTGGTGGACGACCTCGCCTCCCGCCCGCAGATGCAGGAGCGGCTCGGCGAGCAGATCGCCGAGGCGCTCGAGCAGGGCCTCGGCGCCCGCGGCGTCGCGGTGATCCTCGACGCGACGCACGGCTGCGTCACCGCGCGCGGCACGCGCCAGGCCGGGAGCACCACCATCACCATCGCCGCGCGCGGTTCGCTCGCCGAGGCGTCCGCGCGCGCGGAGGTGCTCGCGCTGCTGCCCGTCGCCGCCGGCCGGGACCGGCCGTGACCCGCGCCCCGTCGTCCGGCGCGCTCGTGATGGGGATCCTCAACGCCACCCCCGACTCCTTCAGCGACGGCGGACGCCACCTCGCGCTCGACGACGCGCTCGCGCACGCCCGGCGGCTGGTCGCGGCGGGCGCGGACGTCGTCGACGTGGGCGGGGAGTCCACCCGGCCGGGAGCCGGCCGCGTCGACGCCGACGAGGAGCTCGCCCGCGTCCTGCCCGTCGTCCGCGAGCTCGCGTCCGAGGGCCTCGTCGTGAGCGTCGACACCATGCGCGCGGCGACCGCCGCGGCGTGCGTCGCCGCCGGTGCGCGGATCGTCAACGACGTGTCCGGCGGTCTGGCCGACCCGCGGATGGCGGCGGTCGTCGCGGGCGTCGACGTCGACTACGTGGCCATGCACTGGCGGGGCCACAGCGACACGATGGGCGCGCGCGCGTCCTACGCGGACACCGTCGGCGAGGTGCGCGACGAGCTGCGCGCCCGCGTCGAGGCGCTCGTCGCCGCCGGGGTGGATCCCGCGCGCATCGTCCTCGACCCGGGCCTCGGCTTCGCGAAGGACGCCGCGCACGACTGGCAGCTCCTCGGATCCCTCGAGGCGTTCACCGGCCTCGGTCACCGCGTGCTCGTCGGCGCCTCCCGCAAGCGCTTCCTCGGGCGCCTGCTGCCCGACGGCGCCGCCGTCGAGGACCGGGACGTGCCCACGGCCGTCGTCAGCGCGCTCGCCGCGCGCGCCGGGGCGTGGGCCGTGCGCGTGCACGACGTCGGATCCACCCGCGTCGCGCTCGCGGTGGAGGAGGCGTGGGCGCGCGGACGCGCCGAGGCCGGGCACGCGACCCCTGCCGCCGGCTCCGCGCGACCGGCCGCCGCCGGGTGGTCGGCCGCCGCCGGTCTGTCAGAGTAGGAGCATGAGCGCCGTGAGCCAGGACCGTGTCGTCGTCTCCCCGCAGGGGCTGCTCGTGCGCATCGCCGTGGCCGCGCTCATCGCCTCGGTGGTCCTCGGCGCCGGGCTGACCTTCCCGGCCGACCTCGCCGGAGGCGCCGCCACGGCCGTCGTGGTCGTGAAGGTCGCGGCCGCCGTGCTCGGCCTCCTCGGGTCGCTCGGCGCCGTCTACGCCTCCGTCGTGCTGCTGTCGCCCGTCCTCACCACCGCGGGAGCCGTCCTCTGGCCGGTCGCCGTGGTGCTCCTCGGCACCGCGCTGGGCATCGTGGGCGCCCTCCCGTTCGCCGCCACGGCCGGCGACGGGGACGCGTCCCACGGCGCCCTCGGTCTCGTCGCCGCGGTGCTCGTCGTCCTCGGCGTCGCCGCCGCCGTCGCGTGGGCCGTCGTGCAGCGCCGCGTGGCGCGCCTCGCCGCCACGGCCCGCCGCGTCACCGAGACGGGCCGCCGGACCGCGGCCATCGTCACCGCCGTGCAGCGCCTGGACGGATCCGGCGACGCCGTCCGCGCGCGCCTCACCGTGGCCTTCACGGACGCCGACGGACGCGACCACCACGTGACCCGCACCGTCACCACGGCCGACCGCCTGCTGCCCGCCGTCGGCGGCAAGCTCCCGCTCTGGTACGACCCGACCGACCCGGGCGACCTCCCCTCCATCGTCGTGGGCCGCTCGTGGTGACCGCCCTCCCGACCGACCGCATCGTCCTCACCGGGCTGCGCGTCCACGCGCACCACGGCGTCCACGCGGAGGAGCGTCGCGACGGGCAGGCGTTCGTGATCGACCTCGAGGTCGCCCTCGACCTCGCCCCCGCGGGCGGCAGCGACGAGCTGGGCCGCACCCTGCACTACGGGGAGCTCGCCGAGGAGGTCGCGGCGGCCGTGGGCCGGGATCCCGTCGATCTCATCGAGACGCTGGCCGAGCGCGTCGCGGCGGTCGTGCTCGCGCACGCCGTCGCCCGGTCCGTGCGCGTCACCGTGCACAAGCCGGACGCGCCGATCGCCGTGCCGTTCGACGACGTCGCCGTCGTGATCGAGCGCGCGTCGACGCTCCCCGAGCCGGGTGCGCCCGTGCGCGCGGTCGTGGCCGTCGGGTCGAACCTCGGCGACCGCCGCGCGACCATCGAGGACGCCGTCGCCCGCATCGGCCGCGTGCCCGGCCTCCGGGTCGTCCGCTCCTCCGAGCTCGTGGAGTCCGTCGCCGTGACGCCCGCCGGCGAGGACCCGACGAAGCCCGGCTACCTCAACGGCGTCGTGCTGGTCGACTCCGGCCTCGGCCCGCACGCGCTCCTCGACGCGCTGGCCGCCATCGAGCGCGACCTCGGCCGCGTGCGCGACGAGCGCTGGGGCGACCGCACCATCGACCTCGACGTCGTCGCGTTCGGCGACGCGCGGATCCACGACGACCGCCTCACGCTCCCGCACCCGCGCGCCGCCGAGCGCGCCTTCGTCCTCGGGCCCTGGCTGCAGGCGGACCCGGACGCGGAGCTGCCGGGCCGGGGCCGCGTGGACGCGCTGCTGCGGGACCTCGAGGCAGCGGGATCCGCGGGATCCACGGGCCCCGCCGAGGCCGGCCGATGACCCGCACGCGCTCCACCACCCTGGTCGCCCTGCTCATCGCGGGTGCGGCCGTCGGCTGGTTCGCCGAGAACGCGCTCCTCATGAGCGGGCGCGCGCTCCTCATCCCGCCGCTCACCCTCGGCGCCACCCTCCTCATCGTCGGGATCGTCCTGCTCGCGCTCGCCCGTCCCATCCGACGCTCGACGCTCGGCCGCACGCCGGGACGCGTCGACCCGTTCCGCGCCACGCGCGTGGTGCTGCTCGCCAAGGCGTCGGCGCTCGCGGGGGCGCTGCTGACGGGGATCACGGGCGGGGTGCTGGCCTTCGTGCTGGCCCGGCCCGTGCTGCCCGGCGCGTCCTCCGTCGGGCTGGCAGTGGCCGGTACGGTGGGAGCGGTCGTCCTGCTCGTCGCCGGGCTGGTCGCCGAGCACTGGTGCACGGTCCCTCCCGACGACCGGGACGACACGCGTCCCGGGGACCCGGCGCGCGAGCTCTCCTAGGCCCACCGCCGCACCCACCCCGAGGAGCCCCCGTGACCGCGAACGTCGACCCGCACGGCGTCTCCTGGCGCCGCGTCTCCCCGCGCCTCATCGGCGTCGAGCTGGTGGGCGGGGTGATCACCGCCCTCGTCCTCGGCGGCGTCGCCGCCTTCCTGTACGCGGTCGACGCGCCCCGGTGGCTGCCGATCGTGCTGGGCGCCGCGGCGCTCGTCGAGCTCGTGGTGACGCTCGTCGTCGTCCCGCGCCGGGTGCGCGCGATGGGCTACCAGCTGCGCGAGGACGACCTGGTGTTCCGCCGGGGCATCATGTGGACGCGCGTCGTCGCGGTGCCGTACGGCCGGATGCAGCTGGTCGACATCACGCGCGGGCCCGTCGGCCGGGCGCTCGGCCTCGCCGACCTCAAGCTCGTCACGGCGGCGGCGGCCGCGGCCATCCAGATCCCCGGCCTCACGAACGCGGACGCCGAGGAGCTGCGCGACCACCTTGTTGCCCTCGCCGAGACCCGCCGGGCCGGGCTGTGACCGACCCGACGCCGGGGGAGCCGGACCCGGCGCGCGCACCGCGGATCCCGGAGTCCGCGGACGACCGGGCTGTCGCGCCCGCCGCGCCCGCCGGCCCCGCCGCGGAGGCGCGCATCGCCGAGGAGCTGACCGACGGCGACTGGCACCGCCTCCACCCCGCCACGCCGCTGTTGCGCGGCGGCATCGTCTTCCTCGTCGTCATCGGCTTCCTCCTGTCGTCCCTGCGCGAGCAGCTCGTGGAGCAGTTCGTGCCCGGTCAGCGCCGCGACGGCGAGCAGGACCTCATCCCGATGCTCGTCGAGACCGGCAGCCTGATCTGGGTGATCCTCGGCCTCCTCGCCTTCACCCTGCTCGCGGTCGGCGTCTCGTACCTGTCGTGGCGCATGCACACGTTCCGCGTCACGGAGGAGACCGTGGAGGTTCGCAGCGGCATCCTCTCGCGCACCAACCGGCGGGCCCGGCTCGACCGGATCCAGGGCGTCAACATCGTGCGACCGGTGGTCGCCCGCCTGATCGGCGCGGCGAAGCTCGAGATCCAGGTGGCCGGCAACGACGCCAACCTGCCGCTGCAGTACCTCCGCTCGCGCGACGCCGACGCGTTCCGGCTGCGGGTCCTCCGCCTCGCGTCGGGCGCGCGCGCCGAGGCGGCCGGGTCCCGTCCCGCTCCCGCGTCCGGCCCGGCCGGCGCCGCACGCGGCTTCGTGGGCGCCCGCGTCGACGACTTCCTGGCGCCCGAGCTCGACCCCGACGCCGCGCCGCCGCAGTCGGTCGTGCGCATCCCGATCCCGCGCCTCGTAGGGGCCGTGCTCCTGTCGGCGCCCACGGTCGTGCTCGTGCTGTTCGTCGTGGTCGGGATCCCGCTCATCGTGCGCTTCGAGGCCTGGTACCTGCTCGTGCCGCTGCTGCCGACCCTCCTCGGCTCCGCCGGCTTCTTCGTGCGGCGCATCACGCGCTCGCTCCGCTACAGCGTCGCCGGCACGCCCGACGGCGTGCGCGTGGGCTTCGGCCTGCTGTCGACGAGCAACGACACCATCCCGCCCGGCCGGATCCACGCGGTCGAGGTCGTCCAGCCGCTCCTCTGGCGGGCCGCCGGCTGGTGGGAGATCCGCATCACGCGCGCCTCGCACTCGTCCGCGCCCGGCGCCGCGGGGCAGCAGAACACCTCGATCCTCCCCGTCGGCGACCGCCGCGACGTGGACCGCGTGCTCGGCCTGGTGCTCCCCGACCTGGTGGGCGAGCAGGCGCTCGCGCTAGTCGACGTGGGCATGACCGGCCGCGGCGGCACCGACGACGGCTTCACGACGTCGCCGCGGCGCGCGCGCATCCTCAAGCCCTTCTCCTGGCGCCGCACCGGGTTCGCGGTCGACGCGTCCGCCTTCCTGGTCCGCCGCGGCGTGATCTGGCGCCGCCTCGTGATCGTGCCCCACGCGCGCACCCAGGGCGTCGACCTCGCGCAGGGGCCCGTCGACCGCCGCCTCGACCTCGTCTCGGTCCGCGCCGCCACGGTCGCCGGTCCCGTGGACACGCGCCTCGGCGCCATCGACCGCGCGACCGGGATGGAGCTCTCCACCCGCCTGGTCGCGGCCGCGGTCGCCTCCGCCCGCTCCGACACGTCGGCGCACTGGGGTGCGGGGTCCGGGGACTGGCCGGCGCCGGCCTCCCCGACCGCCTCCGCCTCCGCCTCCCCCCCCGAGCCCGCCTCCGCCTCCGCCCCCGAG
>NZ_JAVCVL010000112.1:0-9025 GCF_032917815.1 Clavibacter sp. MX14-G9D
CCGTCGCGCGCCTCGGCGGCGAGCCGCACGCTCGCGCGCAGCAGCGCCTCGGTGGCGGCGGCGTCCAGGCCGCGGCGCGCGAAGGCCTCGAAGCCCACCTGGTACGACGCCGTGATCGCCACGTCCGCCCCGGCGCGGTAGTACTCCGCGTGCGCGGACCGGATCGCGTCGGGCTCGTCGGCGAGCACGCGCGCGCTCCAGAGCGGATCCGTCAGGTCGTGCCCGCGCGCCTCCAGCAGCGTTCCGAGGCCGCCGTCGAGCACCAGCGGACGGTCGGGGAGGGGGAGCGGGCGGGCCATGCCGACATCCTGCCGGAGCGCGTCGGCGGATCCGGCCGGTGACGCCGCGCGACGCCGCGCATCCGCCACGCGCCCGCGGGCCCGTCCCGCGTCCCGCCCCGCGTCCGCGCCGGGTACCGTGGAGGCGACGGTGGGAGTCCCGATGAAGGATGACGACGACGTCGACCTGGTGATCGACGCGTGGGGTGCGGCCATGCCCGACGTCGACTTCGCGCCGCTCGACGTGGTGTCGCGGCTGCGGCGCCTGCTGCCGCAGATGCAGCGGATCCGCGAGGGCGCCTTCGCCGCCGAGGGCCTGACGACGAGCGAGTTCGAGTTCCTGTCCGTGCTCCGCCAGCAGGGCGACGCGGGCCTCACGCGCGCGGGCCTCGCCGAGCGCCTCGGCACCGACACCGGCAGCCTCGTGCACCGGGTGAACCGGCTGACGGCGCGCTCCTTCATCACGCGCGAGGAGGATCCGGCGGGCGGCCGCAGCCGGCTCGTCGTGCTCACCCCCTTCGGCATCGAGCGGGTCGACCGGGCGATGCGCCGGCTCGTCGCCGACGAGGACGAGGTGCTCGCCGACCTCAGCCGCGAGCAGGTCGCGACCCTCATCGACAGCCTCCGCGTGATCGCGCGCACCACCGAGCGGGTCCGGGCGCGCCGCTCCTGATCCTCCGGGCATCCCGAGCGGGCATCCGTGCGGGTCGCACGGAGGTGCGTCGGAGCACGATGGACGCATGGCCGACACCGATCGCATCCCGCCCGCCGTCCTCTTCGACATCGACGAGACCCTCATCCACACGGGCGGCTCCGGCACCCGCAGCTGGGCGATGGCGTTCCGGGACGTGCACGACGTCGACGCCGACATCGGCGAGCACTCCTCCGCCGGGGAGACCGATCCCCAGGTGGGCACGGCGACGTTCCGCGGCGTCCTGGGCCGCGATCCGCAGCCCGCCGAGCTCGCGCGCCTCTACGCCTCCTACCTCCGGCACCTCGCCGACGACATCCGCGTCTCCGAGGGCTACCGCGTGCTCGACGGCGCCGAGGCCCTGCTCGACCGGCTCGCCGACGCGGGCGTCGTGCTCGGCGTCGTCTCCGGCGCGATGGAGGGCGCGGCCCGCACCAAGATGGAGCCCGCCCGCCTCGGCCGCTTCTTCGTGTTCGGCGCCTACGGGTCGGACTCGCCCGACCGGGTCGACGTCGTCCGCCGGGCCATCGCGACCGCGGGCACCCTGCGCGGCGCGGCGCCCACCCGCGACGAGGTGCTCGTCGTCGGCGACACCCCGAACGACATCACCTCCGCGCACGACGCTGGGGCCACCGCGGTCGGCGTCGCGAGCGGCCACTACTCGGCCGACGAGCTGCGGGACGCGGGCGCGGACCTCGTGCTCGAGTCGCTGGAGGACCCGGCGCTGGAGCGCCTGCTCGGCCTCTGAGCCCGGGCCCGCGCCCCCGCCGGCCAGCGAGGCCGGCCTGCGCCGCCTGCGCTAGTCGGTCCCGCGCAGCCGCGCGACCGTGCTCATCACGTGGTAGACGACGATCGCCGCGACCGTGCCGAGCGCGATGCCGTTGAACGACACCGTGCCGAGGGTGAAGGTGAACGGCGCGATCGCCACGATGAGCGCGGTCGCCGCCGTGAGCTGGTTCACGGGCTTGGCGAAGTCGACCCGGTTGTCCATCCAGATCTTCACGCCGATGATCCCGATGAGCCCGTAGAGCGCGGTGGTCACGCCGCCGAGCACGCCCGCGGGGATCGTGTTGATGACCGCGCCGACCTTGGGGGAGAGCCCGAGCAGCACCGCGAAGGCGCCCGCGACCCAGTACGCGGCGGTCGAGTAGACGCGCGTGGCCGCCATCACGCCGATGTTCTCGCCGTAGGTCGTGGTTCCGGATCCGCCGCCGAGGCCCGCGAGCACCGTCGCGATGCCGTCCGCGAGGAGCGCCCGGCCGGTCAGCCTGTTGACCGAGCCGTCGGTCATCTGCGCGACGCCGCGGATGTGCCCCACGTTCTCCGCGACGAGCACGAGCACGACGGGCAGGAACGCGGGCAGCAGCGCCCAGAACTGCGGCGTGATCTCCGGCGAGTGGAACTCCGGCAGCCCGATCCACGCGGCGTCCGCGATGGCCGAGAAGTCGACCTCCGATCGGATGACCGCCACCACGTACCCGACGACGACGCCGAGCACGATGGAGAGCCGGCCGAGGATCCCGCGGAACAGCACGGTGGAGAGGATCACGACGGCGAGCGTGATGGTGGCCGTCACGGGCGCCACCACGAAGTTGTCGCGCGCCGCGGAGGCGAGGTTGAACCCGATCAGCGCCACGATCGCGCCGGCGACCACGGGCGGCAGGAGCGCGTCGATCCAGCCGGTGCCGGTGAGCTGCACGATGCCGCCGACGACGGCCAGCAGGATCCCGACCGCGACGATGCCCGCGAGCGCCGCCCCGATGCCGCCGCCGCCCGAGGCGGTCGCCGCGTTGGCGGCGAGGATCGGCGCGATGAACGCGAACGACGAGCCGAGGTAGCTGGGGAGCCGGTTCCGCGTGATGAGGAGGAACAGCAGCGTCCCGATCCCGGAGAAGAACAGGGTGGTCGTGGGCGGGAAGCCCGTGAGCACGGGCACCAGGAAGGTCGCGCCGAACATCGCGACGACGTGCTGCATGCCGAGGCCGATGGTGCGCGGCCAGGTGAGGCGCTCGCCGGGGCCGACGACCGCGGAGGCGTCCACCGCCTTGCCGTCGCCGTGGAGGGTCCAGATCTGTCGGGCCATGCTCGCCTGCTCTCGCGCGGGTGTGTGGGGAGACGCCCCGATCCGCGAGCGTACCGACGCCGTGTTGCGGCGGCGTTTCCGCGCGCGGATCCGGCCGGCTCAGCTCCGCCGGACGACCACGGCGTTCGCGACGGCCCACACGGAGGCGAGCGCGAGCATCTGCCCCCAGATGAACCAGTGGATCTCGCCCTGCAGCGTGGTGACGACGAACGCCACGACGGAGATGACGAGCGCCGCGACGCCGACCACGGCGAACCCCTGCTGCGCCAGCCGGCCGTCGCGCTCGTCGCGGTACTCGAGCCCGTTGATGCGCGTCACGTCGCTCGCGCCCGGCCGGGACGCCTGCAGGGCGCCGCCGAACCCGATCGCGCCCATGAAGGCGAGCACGAAGGCGGATCCGGGGTTCCCCGCGATCAGCGCGACCAGCGCGCCGACGCCGAACACGGACACGAGCAGCACGTTCACGCGGGAGATCCCGCGGCGTTCATTCGTCCTCGACATGGAAGACCTCCTCGACGGATCGGTGGAAGAAGCGGGCCGTCCGGACGGCCAGGGCGAGCGACGGGTCGTAGCGGCCCGTCTCGATGGCGTTCACGGTCTGGCGGGAGACGCCGAGCGCGGTGGCGAGGGCCTGCTGGGAGAGCCCGGCGGCCGTCCGGAGCCCCTTCACCTCGCTGCGCATGGATGACAAGCTAGCTTTACACCGGAAACGTGTCAAGCGCGCTTTACACATCGTCCGGGAGGGCGGCAGCCGGGGCGCCTAGGCTGGCCGCATGAGCGCCGAGACACCGCCGACCGGGATCCGCACCGACGAGCTGGACGAGGGGGTGCGCCCGCAGGACGACCTCTACCTCCACGTGAACGGCCGCTGGCTCGACCGCACCGCGATCCCCGACGACAAGGCCCGCTGGGGCTCGTTCCACCAGCTCGCGGAGGCGGCCGAGGACGCCGTGCGGGTCATCATCGAGGAGGCCGTCGACGCCGCGCCCGGCACCGAGGAGCGCAAGACCGGCGACCTCCTCACGAGCTTCATGGACGAGGAGCGGGTGGAGGCGCTCGGCGTCGAGCCCATCCGCGACCAGCTCGACCAGGCCGCCGCCGTCACCGACGTGCCGACCTTCCTCGCGACCCTCGGCCGCCTCGAGCAGACCAACGTGAGCGGCCTCCTCGGCCTCTTCGTCGACAACGACCCGGGCGACCCCGAGCGCTACGTCGTGCAGATCGAGCAGGGCGGCATCGGCCTGCCCGACGAGAGCTACTACCGCGAGGAGGGCCACGCGGCCATCCGCGACGCGTACCGCGCCTTCGTCGAGCGCATGCTCGGCCTCGCGCAGCTCGACGAGCCCGCGGCCCGCGCCGACCGCATCCTCGACCTCGAGACCCGCATCGCGGCCGCCCACTGGGACAACGTCCGCACGCGCGACAGCCAGGCCACCTACAACCTCACGACCTGGGCCGAGCTCCGCGACCTGGTGGCGCGCGCCGCCGGCGCCGACCTCGACGTCTGGCGCGACGCGCTGGAGGCGCCCGAGGGCGCACTCGACGAGGTCGTCCTCCGCGAGCCGAGCTTCGCCGAGGGACTCGGCGCGCTCCTCACCGCCGACGAGGTCCCCGCGCTCCGCGACTGGCTCACCTGGCAGGTCGTCCGCTCGAACGCGGCGCTCCTCCCGAGGGCCTTCTCCGAGGCGAGCTTCGACTTCTACGGCCGCACCCTCACCGGCGCCCCCGAGCAGCGCGCCCGCTGGAAGCGCGGCGTCGCGCTCGTCGAGGGCGCCATGGGCGAGGCCATCGGCCGGATCTACGTCGACCGCCACTTCTCCCGCACCGCCAAGGCGGAGATGGACGTGCTGGTCGGCCACCTCGTGGAGGCGTACCGCGACTCCATCTCCGGCCTCGACTGGATGACCGCGGAGACCCGCGGCCGGGCGCTCGAGAAGCTCGACGCGTTCACCCCGAAGATCGGCTTCCCCGACCGGTGGCGCGACTACTCGGCCCTCGAGATCGACCCGACCGACCTCGTGGGCAACGTCCGCGCGACCGCCCGGTTCGAGACGCGCCGCGAGCTCGCGAAGATCGGCGCCCCGCTCGACCGCGACGAGTGGTTCATGACGCCGCAGACCATCAACGCGTACTACAACCCCGGCTTCAACGAGATCGTGTTCCCGGCGGCCATCCTGCAGTTCCCGTTCTTCGACGAGGAGCGCGACCCGGCCGCCAACTACGGCGCGATCGGCGCGGTCATCGGCCACGAGATCGGCCACGGCTTCGACGACCAGGGCTCGCGCTACGACGGCGACGGCCGGCTCACCGACTGGTGGACCCCGGCCGACCGGGCCGCGTTCGAGCAGCGCACGGCGTCGCTCATCCAGCAGTACGACGCCCTCGTCCCGGCGCAGCTCACGGCCGACGACGCCCCGCACGTGAACGGCGCGCTGACCATCGGCGAGAACATCGGCGACCTGGGCGGCCTGTCCATCGCGTGGAAGGCCTACCTGATCTCGCTCGACGGCGCCGAGCCGCCCGTGATCGACGGGCTCACCGGTGCGGAGCGCTTCTTCCTCTCCTGGGCGCAGGCCTGGCAGCAGAAGGGCCGCGACGCGGAGGTCACGCGCCTGCTCGCCATCGACCCGCACGCGCCGAACGAGTTCCGCTGCAACCAGATCGTCCGCAACATCGACGCCTTCTACGCGGCGTTCGACGTGCGGCCGGGCGACGGCCTCTGGCTCGACGAGGAGGCCCGCGTCACCATCTGGTGACGCGCGGGGCGCGGGCCGCACGATGAGCGCGACCGAGGAGGATCCGCCCCACCGCCCCCGGCACGCCGGGGGCGGCCCGGCGCGCCACCGCGGGCAGGAGCCCACCGACGGCTTCCGCTCCGCCTTCCGCGCGCTCGGCGTCCTCGCCCTCGACGGGATGAGCGTGGCGGCCCGCGCCACCGACCTCGACTCGGGCGCCGTGGTGCTCGCGGTCGACGACCACGTGGCCCTGCCGGCCGCGGGGCTCGGCCGCGTGCTGCTGCTCGCGGAGCTGTCGGCCCGCATGACCTCGGGCGACCTCTCGCCGCTGCACCTCGTCGACCGCGGCGACGGCGACGAGGGCGGCACGGCGGGCCTCTGGCGCCACCTCGTGGTCCCGTCGCTGCCCGTCACCGACCTCGCGTCGCTCGTCGGCGCCACCGGCGACGCGGCCGCGACCAACGCGCTGCTCGGCCTCGTCGGCCTCGACGCCGTGCGCGCCCGCGCCGAGTCGCTCGGCCTCCGCCGGACGGCGCTCCTCGACGTGGCCCGCGGCACGCGCGGGCCGGACGACGCCCCGCAGCTCTCCGTGGGATCCGCCCGCGAGCTCGCGTCGCTCTTCGCCTCGCTCGTGCACGGCGAGGTGGTCGACGAGGAGACGAGCACGCGCGTCGTCGGCTGGCTCGCCCTCAACACCGACCGGTCGATGGTCGCGGCCTCCTTCGGGATGGACGCGCCCGCGAGCCGCGGCGGCGCGCACGGCATGGCCCTGGTCGACTGCACGGGCGTCGATGCGGGCGTGCGGGCGGAGGCGGGCGTGCTGCGCGGCCCGCGCGGCGCCGTCGCCTACGCCGTGATGGTGCACTTCGACGACGCCGGGCTCCGCGCCCGGCTGGCCGTGCGCGACGCCCTGGGCGTGGTCGGGCTCGACCTCCTGGAGCACGTGCACCGGGACGCCGGATCCGCCCGGGCGTAGAGTCGGATGTCGCCCGCCACCCTCCCGGGCGACGGAGGAGAGCCCCGCATGACCGGCATGAACCCCGCCACCGCCAAGCGCCTCGCCCGCGACGACGTGTCGCCGATGCACGCCGAGGTCGACGCCGCGATCGCCCGCGCGGAGATCCCCGGCACCCCGGAGTGGCAGGAGAAGGTCCGCGGCCGCATCGTCATGGTGCGCCACGGGCAGACCGAGTGGAGCGTCAACGGCCGCCACACCGGCACGACCGACATCCCCCTCACGGAGACCGGCGAGGAGCAGGCGCGCGCGGTCGGCGAGGTGCTCGCGGGCACGGAGTTCGGCCTGGTGCTCGCGAGCCCGCGGTCGCGCGCGCTCCGCACCGCCGAGCTCATCGGCTACCGCGACCAGGCCGAGGTCGACGATCGCCTGGTCGAGTTCGACTACGGCGCGTACGAGGGGCGCACCACGGCGGACATCCAGTCCGAGCGCGGCCACTGGGACCTCTGGACCGACGGCGTCCCCGCGGGCGACACCCCCGGCGAGACGTCCGGGCAGGTCCGCGCGCGCGTCCTCGAGGTGCTCGCGCGCGTGCTGCCGGTGCTCGAGTCCGGGCAGGACGTGCTGCTCGTCGCCCACGCCCACGTGATCCGCGCGCTCGCCGTGGCCTGGGTGGGCCTCCCCGCCGAGGCCGGCGGGATCCTCACGCTCTCGACCTCCACGCTCAGCGAGCTCGGCTTCGAGCACGGCCGCCACGCGATCATGCGCTGGAACTGCCCGGCCACCGGCTGGGCCCCGTCGCCCGTGGGCGGCAGCCGCTAGCCGTCGCCGCGGTCGGCCGCTCCGCCGCCGCGTAGGATCGCCCCTCGTGGCACAGAAGAAGAAGCGCACCCGGCAGGCCCCCTCGTCCGCAGCCCGCACCCGTCCGGGATCGCCCGCGACGGCGCGCTCCGGGAACCCGGCGAAGGCCCGGAAGGCCACCGCGCGCGACTGGATCTCCGGCGCCCGCATCCGCACCCTGCCGCTCGCCGTCGCGCCCGTCGCCATCGGCGCGGGCGCCGCCCGCGCGATGGGCCCGGACGGCCCCGACCTCGGCCTCGCGCTCCTCTGCCTCGCCGTCGCGGTGCTGCTGCAGATCGGCGTGAACTACGCCAACGACTACTCCGACGGGATCCGCGGCACCGATGCGGTGCGCGTCGGCCCCGCCCGCCTCACCGGATCCGGCGCCGCGAGGCCCCGCACCGTCCTCACCGTCGCGCTCGCGTTCTTCGGCCTCGCCGCGGTCGCCGGCCTCGTGATCGTGCTGATCACCGGCCACTGGTGGCTGCTCGCGGTCGGCGCCGTCGCCATCGTCGCGGCCTACTTCTACACCGGCGGCAAGCGCCCCTACGGCTACGCGGGCCTCGGCGACGTGGTCGTCTTCGTGTTCTTCGGCCTGGTCGCGACGGCGGGCACGCAGTTCATCCTCATCGGCCGGATCACGGGCGAGGGCTGGCTGGGCGGCGTCGCGGCGGGCGGCTTCGCCTGCGCGGTGCTGATGGTGAACAACATCCGCGACATCGACCAGGACGGGAAGGTCGGCAAGCGCACCCTCGCGGTGCGCCTCGGCCCGCGCTGGTCGCGCATCGTCTACTGCCTCATGGTCGCGGTGGCGTACGGCGTGCTCGTCTTCTTCAGCCTCTTCTACCCGAAGGCGCTGCTGGTGCTGTTCACGCTGGTCCTGGCGCTGCCGGCGGCCATCATCGCGTGCACCGGCCGCACCCCGAAGGAGCTGATCCTCTCGCTGCAGCTGACGAGCATGGCGGCGCTCACGTTCGGCCTGGGGCTCGGCGCCGCGTTCGCGTTCTGAGCGCGGAGGGCGTCAGGTCAGGCGCTCGGCGATCCGGACGTCGACCTCGTCGCCCAGGTCCTTGCCGAGCCGCTTCCGCAGCCTCGCGCTGAGGGACAGCATGTGCCCGCCGGATCCGGTCGGCAGGAGGCCGATCGTGAGCGGCTCGCCGTCGACGGCGGCCACCACCTTCACGGCCCTGCCCGTCCCGAGCAGCTCCGCGGAGCCCGGGACCTCGACGCACGGCCAGAGGTCGCCCTTCACGGTGACGCCGATGGGCGCGGTGAAGGCGATGTCGGGGGGTCCGATGCCCGATCCCATGGATCCCGTCCTGCCTCGCGCGTCCGGCGGGTCAGCTGCGCTCGGCCTCGCCGTCGGCGCGCGGGGTGGCGGCCGCGGTGTCCGGCGTGCCGGCGCCCGGGGCGCCCGTGTCCTGCGCGGCGACGTCGGGCGCG
>NZ_JAVCVL010000113.1:0-9013 GCF_032917815.1 Clavibacter sp. MX14-G9D
GGGTGAGCGCGCTGTCGGGTGCAGGAGGATCGTGCCGGTCCGCTCCCCTGGCTCCGGCCCTACCACGCTGTCAGGGCAAGGGTGGCGTCCAGCGCGCCTTCGCGCAATGCCCAGATCGGGGGCGGGCGGGGCCGGATCCCGCCCGGGCGCGCCGGGGCGCCGGAGGGGGCGGCCCGCAGCGCGCCGGCGCCTCGCACGAGCGCGGCGCATCCGGACCCCGGAGGATGCGCGGTGCGATGCTGGACGGATGAGCATGCACGCCGACGAACTCGTGATCGCGATGCTGACCGCCGAGGAGACCTCCGAGCGGTACGACCTGCTGAAGTCCGCCCTCGAGGAGCACGACGACCGGGGCGTGCAGTACCTGTCGGGCGTCGTCGGGCGGCTGCTCGCCTACATCGACGGGCTGCGCGAGCCCGAGGAGAACCGCGTCGCGCTGGAGCAGTACACGCGACGGGTCGCCCTGCAGTGGGCGCAGGAGGACGAGGGCTAGGAGCCGGTCGCGCGGATCCCCCAGCTCAGCGTCCACTCCTCGCCGGGCTCCAGGCGGCGGACGCCGACGCCGGAGTTGAAGGCGTCGGCGGGGGCCGTCATCGGCTCGATGGCGACCGCCTGGCGCCCGTGGGTCGGGAACTCGCGCGGCGTGTAGACCTGGAGGAATCGGAAGGACGCGTCCGCCCAGAGCTCGACGCCCCGTCCGTCGGGCGCGGTGAGGCCGTGGCGGCTCGTGCCGTCGACCAGGTGCACGTCGCCGTAGCCGGTGTTGAGGTCGAGGCCGCCCACGACGCGGCCCTCGCGGAGGTCCTCGTCGGCCCCCTCGACGGGGTGGTCGGCGACGGGGATGAGCGCGTCGTCGACCTCCGACCACGTGTCGGCCCGCACGGTCAGCGTCAGCTCCGCGGACGGGATCCCGCCGAGCGCGAGGTACGGGTGCGCGCCGACCGCGACGGGCGCGGGTGCCGCCGAGTCGTTGCGGATCCGGTGGGTGACCACGAGGCCGTCGTCGGCGAGGCGGTACGTGACGGACGTGTCGAGGAGGAACGGGTACCCGTGCTGCGGGAACACGGTCGCGGAGAGGGTGATGCGGTCGTCCTGCCGGTCGGACGCCGTGTACCCGGTGTTCCGGAGGAGGCCGTGGGACGCGTTGCCGAGCGACGGCTCGGACACGTCGAGGGCCTGCGCCTTCCCGTCGAGGTCGTAGCGGGCCCCGCGGATCCGGTTCGGCCACGGCACGAGCACCATGCCGGCGCCCATGGGCGCGACGACGTCCTCCCCGTACGGCTCGACGAGGTCGACGCCGTCGAGGGTCAGGCCGCGGAGGGCCGCCGCGAGCTGCACGACGGTGGCACGGAGCTCGCCGGACGGGCCGGCGTGGACGAGGTGGTGCTGCTCTCCGGTGACGGGTCTCATGGGATCCACGTTACGACCGTCCGGCCCCGGGCGCCGCGCCGGCCTCGACCACGCGCAGGCCCGCGTCGCGCAGCCGGCGGACCTCGCCCGGATCGGCGCCCCCGTCGGTGAGCAGCGTGTCGACGAGGTCGAGCGGCGCGACGGATCCGAGGTGGGTGCGCCCGAGCTTGGCCCCGTCCGCCACGACGACCGTGCGGCCGCTCGCGGCGACCATCCGCCGCTTCACCTCCGCCTCCGGCAGGTTCACGTTCGTCACGCCGCGGTCGACGTCGACCCCGTTGCAGCCGATGAACGCGATCTCCGGGTGCAGCCGGTCGAGCACGACGGTGGCGAGCGGGTCCACCAGGCTGTGCTGCAGCGACCGGAGCGTGCCGCCCGTCACGATGACGGTGAAGCGCGGCATCGCCCGCTCGAGCTCCAGCGCGAGGGTGAGCCCGTTCGTGATGACGGTGACGTCGACGAGGTCCTCGCGGGCGACGAGCGCCCGCGCCACCTGGAGCGTCGTGCTGCCCACGTCGAGCAGCACGCTCTGCCCGCTCTCGACGAGGTCGGCGGCGGCCCGGCCGATGGCCCGCTTGGCGTCCGCGGCGGATTCGAGCGACACCTCCAGGCTCTGCTCGCGCGCGGCGAGGCCCGACCGCAGCACCGCGCCCCCGTGCACGCGCTGCACGGCGGCGGAGTCGGCGAGCGCGTCGAGGTCGGCGCGGATCGTGACGGCGGACACGCCGGCGTCGGCGGCGAGCTCCGCGACCGTCGCGAACCCTCGGTCGGCGAGCCGCTCGAGCAGGCGGGAGCGGCGGAGCGCCGCGGGGACGGAGGCGGTGTCGTCGGCCATGCGGCGAGCCTGATCCACCCGCTCGCGCTTGTCAAAGCGCAAATGCCGCTTTCGCGGACGCAGATCGGACGATCCGGAGCCCGTAGGATCGGGGGATCATGCATGCCGACCAGACCGTCACGACATCGCCGTCCGGGATCACGCAGCGCCGCACGCTGCTCTCCGACGGCCGCGAGCTCGTCTACTTCGACGACGCCGACACCGCGCTGCCGCCGGAGCGCGCCGCCGACGCCCGCCCCGCCGCTCCCCGCCCCCCGACCGCGACGATGCGGCAGGACGTGCTCACGGGCGAGTGGGTCTCCATCGCGGCCGCGCGGCAGAACCGCGCGCACCTGCCCCCGGCGGAGCTGGACCCGCTCGCCCCCGCGACCCCGTCGAACCCGTCCGAGATCCCGAGCATGTACGACGTGGCGGTCTTCGAGAACAAGTCGCCGTCCTTCGGGCCCTCGCTCGCCGACGCGGAGGGCGTGGACGCCCCCGTCGACGACGCCGACCTCACCGCCATCGGCCTGGAGCGCACCCGCACCTCGGTCGGCCGCTGCGAGGTCGTCTGCTTCAGCCCCGAGCACACCGGCTCGTTCAGCGGCCTCGCGCCCTCGCGCGCCCGCACGGTCGTCGAGGCCTGGGCGGAGCGCACGCGCGCCCTCTCCGCCATGCCCGGCGTCCGCCAGGTGTTCCCGTTCGAGAACCGCGGCGAGGCCATCGGCGTCACGCTGCACCACCCGCACGGCCAGATCTACTCGTACCCCTACGTGACGCCGCGCACGCGCCGCCTCGTGGAGTCGATCGGGCGCTTCGGCCCGGGACTCTTCGCGCGGATCCTCGAGACCGAGCAGGCGTCCGACCGGGTCGTCCTCCGCGGCGAGCACTTCACGGCGTTCGTGCCGTTCGCCGCCCGCTGGCCCGTGGAGGTGCACATGCTCCCCCACCGCCACGTGCCCGACCTCGCGGAGACCACCGAGGCCGAGCGCGACGAGCTCGCGACGATGTACCTGCGGCTCCTGCAGGGCATCGACCGGCTCTACGACACCCCGACGCCGTACATCTCCGCCTGGCACCAGGCGCCGGTGGACGCGCACCGGGACGAGATCCGCCTGATGCTGCAGATCACCTCGCCGCGTCGCGCGGCCGACAAGCTCAAGTTCCTGGCCGGATCCGAGGCGGCCATGGGCGCCTGGATCGGCGACGTGCCGCCGGAGAAGGCGGCCGAGATGATCCGGAAGGCAGTGGAGGACGCATGACCGACATCCGAGACGACGTGCGCGAGGGATTCCGCCAGCGCTTCGACCGCGAGCCGCACGGCGTGTGGTCCTCGCCCGGGCGCGTGAACCTCATCGGCGAGCACACCGACTACAACGAGGGCTTCGTGTTCCCGTTCGCGATCGACCGCCGCACGGTCATCGCGCTGGCTCCGCGGGACGACGACCGCATCCGCCTGGCCAGCTCCTTCTCCGAGGAGGTCGTCGAGGCGCGCCTCGCCGACCTCACGGGCGACCGCATCGAGGGCTGGCAGTCCTACCCGCTGGGCGTCGCCTGGGCCCTCGGGCAGCGCGGCGCCGACCTCGCGGCCGTGCCCGGCTTCGACGTGTTCATCGACAGCGACGTGCCGGTCGGCGCGGGCCTGTCCTCCTCGGCCGCGCTCGAAGGGGCCGTCGCCCTCGCGCTCGACGACATCTGGCGCCTCGGCCTCGACCGGCAGGCGCTCGCCGCCGTCGGCCAGCTCGCCGAGAACGAGATCGTGGGAGCCCCAACGGGGATCATGGACCAGTCCGCGAGCCTCCTCGGCGAGCCCGACGCGGGCGTCTTCCTCGACTGCCGCACGCTCGTCTCCGAGGTCATCCCGCTCGGGCTGGAGGCCGCCGGCCTCACCATCGCCGTGATCGACACCCACGTCGCCCACGCGCACGCCGACGGCGGGTACCGCGCCCGGCGCGAGTCGTGCGAGACCGGTGCCCGGCTCATGGGCGTCGACTCGCTCCGCGACCTGTCCGTGGACGACCTGGCCCGGGCCCGCGAGGTGCTCGACGACGAGACGTTCCGCCGCGTGCGGCACATCGTCACGGAGAACCAGCGGGTGCTCGACACCGTGCGCGCGCTGCGCGAGGAGGGCCCGCGCGCCATCGGCGAGCTGCTCGACGCGAGCCACCGCTCCATGCGGGACGACTTCGAGATCAGCGTCCCGGAGCTCGACCTCGCGGTCGAGGTGGCGCAGAACGAGGGCGCGGTCGGCGCGCGCATGACGGGCGGCGGCTTCGGCGGCTCGGCCATCGCGCTGATCGACGTCGACTCGCTCTCCCGCCTGCAGGTCGCCATCGACGGTGCCTTCGCGGAGCACGGCTACACGGGCCCCACCGTCTTCACGGTGACGCCCTCCGAGGGGACGAAGGCGGAGCGGTAGGCCCCCGCGTCGGACCGCCCTAGGCTCGGCGGCATGCGACCACCCGCGGGCCTCACCGAGGTCGTCGACGCCCGGGACGACGCCGTCCGCGACATCGGGCGCGCGCTCCCGGCGTGGTTCCCGGCGTCCACGCACCCGGGCGGATTCGCGTGGGAGGCCGCCACCGGGCAGCTGCCCGCGCGGATCGCCGTGGTGCGCGACGCCGCGGGAGGGATGGTCGGCTGGGCCGGCTGCTCCCCCGACGACGCGCGCGTCGAGTGCGCCCCCGGTGACGACGCCACCACCGCCGAGCTCGCCGCCTGGGTCCTCGACGCGGCAGGCGGCGGACCCGTCAGCGTCGCCGTGCACCGCGGCCAGGACCGCCTGCGCGGGATCCTCGCCGACCGCGGGTTCGTCGACGAGGAGGTCCCGCTCGCCGGGCTCCGCCACCCCGCCCGGGACACCGGCGCGCGGCCGCCCGCGGGCTACGCGATCCGCCCGGTCGCCCCCGGGGAGGAGCGGCGGCGCGTCGACGCGCACCGCCGCGCCTGGCGACCCGTCGACCTGCCCTTCACCGACGGGTCCGGCGACGGCATCGACCCGGCCGCCGAGAGCCGCTTCGACGACCGGGCCTACGCGGCCGTCCGGGCCTCGGCCCCCTACCGCCCCGACCTCGACCTCGTGGTGGAGGCCCCCGACGGCTCGCTGGCCGGCACGTGCACGGCCTGGCTCGACCCGGCGAGCGGATGGGCGGAGCTCGAGCCGCTCGGCATCGTGCCCGCGCACCGCCGCCGAGGGCTCGCGCAGATCCTCGCGCTCGACGTCTGCCGCCGCGTCGGCGAGCTCGGCGGCCGGGACGTCCTCATCAACAGCTCCCCGCTCCCCTACTACCGGGCGCCCTGGGACGCGTACGTCGCCGCGGGATTCGCGCCCATGGACCGCGGCACGCGCATGCGCCCGGCGCCTACCCTGGCCGCATGACCGTCGATCCCCAGGCCACCGTCCGCGCGCTCCCCGGCTCGCCCGCGCCCGACGTCGCCGCCGCCGCCCTCGTGGCCGCGGGCGCCCGCATCGTGGGGCGGGTGTCGCTCGGCGCCGGATCCAGCGTGTGGTTCAACGCCGTGCTCCGCGCGGAGGTCGCTGACATCGCGATCGGCGCGGGCTCCAACCTGCAGGACAACGTGAGCTGCCACGTCGACGCGGGCTTCCCGCTCACGGTCGGGACCGGCGTGAGCGTGGGCCACGGCGCGGTGCTGCACGGCTGCACGATCGAGGACGACTGCATCGTGGGCATGTCCGCGACCGTCATGAACGGCGCCGTGGTCGGCCGGGAGTCGCTGCTCGCGGGCGGCACGGTCGTGCTCGAGGGGCAGGTCGTCCCGCCCCGCTCGCTCGTCGCGGGCGTGCCCGGCCGGGTGCGGCGCGAGCTCACGGACGACGAGGTCGCGGGGCTCCGCGCGAACGCGGCGCACTACGCGGAGAACGCGCGGCTGCACGCGGGGACGGTCCCGACGCCGGCGGCGCTCCTCGGCGCCGGGTCGACATCCGCATCCGCATCCGCCCCGTACCCCGGACGCGAGGAGGGGACGGCCTGACCGGCCGTCCCCTCCCGCACCGCCGCCGCGCGGTCGAGTCCAGCGCTGTCGCGGCGAGCGCCGTCAGCCGCGCAGCTCGGCGGCCAGGCGCGCGTCGCGCTCGGCGGCCAGCACCACGTTGACGAGCAGCATCGCCCGGGTCATCGGGCCCACCCCGCGCGGGTTCGGCGACAGGTGGCCGGCCACCTCCTCGACGGCGGGATCGACGTCGCCCGTGAGGCGCGCCTTGCCCGTCTCGGGATCCACGACGCGCGTGATGCCGACGTCGAGCACCGCGGCGCCGGGCTTGACCCAGTCCGGCTGGATGAGGCCCGCGACCCCCACGGCCGCGACCACGATGTCCGCCCGGCGGACCTCCTGCTCGAGGTCGCGGGTGCGCGAGTGCGTGAGCGTGACGGTGGCGTCGAGCCCCTTCCGCGTGAGCAGCAGGCCGAGCGGGCGCCCGACCGTGAGGCCGCGGCCGACGACGACCACGTGCTGGCCGGCGATCGGCACGTCGTAGCGCTCGAGCATCTCGACGATGCCGGCCGGCGTGCACGGCAGCGGCGAGGTGAGCTCGCCCTGCACGCCGAGCACGAGCCGCCCGAGGTTCGTCGGGTGCAGCCCGTCGGCGTCCTTCGACGGGTCGATGAGCTCGAGCATCGCGTTCTCGTCGATCCCGGCGGGGAGCGGCAGCTGCACGATGTAGCCCGTGACGGCCGGGTCGGAGTTGAGGCGCTCGATGGCCTGGCGCACGTCGGCCTCGGTGGCGTCGGCCGGGAGGTCGACGCGGATGGACTCGATGCCCACCTCGGCGCAGTCGCGGTGCTTGCCGGCGACGTAGGAGCGGGATCCCGGGTCGTCGCCCACGAGGAGCGTGCCGAGCCCGGGGACGAGGCCCTGCTCGCGGAGCGCGCGGATGCGCACGGCGAGCTCGGACTTGACGGCCGACGCGGTGGCGACGCCGTCGAGCTTCACTGCGGTCATCGTCCGGCGCCCTACTGCTCGAGGCCCTCGTAGAGCGGGAATCCGTCGGTGAGCGTCAGCACGCGCGCGCGGAGGGCGGCGAGGTCGCTCCCGGGCTTCAGGGTCTCGGCGATGATGTCCGCCACCTCGGTGAACTCGGTCTCGCCGAAGCCGCGGGTCGCGAGCGCGGACGTCCCGATGCGGACGCCCGAGGTGACCATGGGCGGGCGCGGGTCGAACGGCACCGAGTTGCGGTTGACCGTGATGCCCACCTCGTGCAGCGCGTCCTCGGCCTGCTTGCCGTCGATCGGCGAGTCCCGCAGGTCGGCGAGGACGAGGTGCACGTCGGTGCCGCCCGTGAGCACGGAGACGCCGGCCTCGGTGGAGTCGGCGGCGACGAGGCGCTCGGCGAGGATCTGCGCGCCCTGGATGGTGCGGCGCTGGCGGTCGGCGAACTCCTCGGTGGCGGCGATCTTGAACGCGGTGGCCTTGGCCGCGATGACGTGCATGAGCGGCCCGCCCTGCTGGCCCGGGAACACGGCCGAGTTGAGCTTCTTGGCGAGCGCGGTGTCGCGGCTGAGGATCACGCCGGACCGGGGGCCGGCGAGCGTCTTGTGCACGGTGGAGGAGACGACGTCCGCGTAGGGGACGGGAGAGGGGTGCACGCCCGCGGCGACGAGCCCGGCGAAGTGGGCCATGTCGACCCAGAGCTTCGCGCCGACCTCGTCGGCGATCGCGCGGAACGCGGCGAAGTCGAGGTGGCGGGGGTAGGCCGACCACCCGGCGATGATGACCTGCGGGCGGTGCTCGAGCGCCTTCTCGCGCACGACGTCCATGTCGATGAGGAAGGTGTCGGGATCCACGCCGTAGGCCGCGGCGTCGTAGAGCTTGCCGGAGAAGTTGAGCTTCATGCCGTGCGTGAGGTGGCCGCCGTGCGCGAGCTCGAGGCCGAGGATCGTGTCGCCCGGCTGCGCGATGGCGGCGAGGACGGCGGCGTTGGCGGTCGCGCCGGAGTGCGGCTGGACGTTCGCGAACTCGGCGCCGAAGAGGCTCTTGGCGCGGTCGATGGCGAGCTGCTCGGCGACGTCCACGAACTCGCAGCCGCCGTAGTAGCGGCGGCCCGGGTAGCCCTCCGCGTACTTGTTCGTCAGGACGGACCCCTGCGACTGCAGCACCGCGCGCGGCACGAAGTTCTCGCTGGCGATCATCTCGAGGGTGCCGCGCTGGCGGCCGAGCTCCTGCTCGAGGACGGCCGCGATCTCCGGGTCGACCTCGGAGAGGGGGGCGTTGAAGGACTGGTCGACGGGCATGGGACTCCTTGTGCACGGTGGACGAGCGGATGCGTCGTGGCCCAGGCGTACGGCCACCAACCGTGTGAGTCGCTCCCCGATGGTGACCCATCCGAACGCCAGTCGCGACGTCGTCGAGCCTACCCGGACGGGGGCGCGGACGCGAGGCGGGGACGGTCGACGCACGGGCCTCGACGCTCCCCCGCGGTCGCCGTGGCCGTGCCCCTCCGCCGCCGGCGCGACGGTCGTCTGGCCGGTCAGCGAGGAATCGCGATGGGCACGAACGATCCAGCCGGTCACGGGGACCGCCCGCCCGTAGGATCAGGGGGTCGGGCGACGGTGCCCGCCGTATGCGGAGGAAGGACCGAGCATGGGGAGCGCAGCGCTCACGACCGATCCCGCGGCAGGCGGACACGACCACGACCCGGCGCGCCCGGACGCCGCCCTCCCGGCCGAGGACCGCGCCCCCGTCGTGCCGGAGGCCGTACCCCCCGTCGACCGCGACGCCCTCGCCGCCGACCTCCGCCCGCTCGTGGGCGACGCCGCCGACGCCCTCGCCGCC
>NZ_JAVCVL010000114.1:0-9001 GCF_032917815.1 Clavibacter sp. MX14-G9D
CGGCGCCGAGGCGGGCGACCTGCATCCAGGCGCCCGGCGTGGCGCCGGCGACGCGACGCTCCACGAGGAACGCGGTCGCGCCCGGCGTCGCGGCCCACGCGAGCGCGGTGCTCGGTCGGCCCGCGACGCAGCTCGCCGTGGCGGCGCCGATCGTCGTGGTGCTGGTCCAGGTGCCGGTGCCGGCTGCCTGCGTCGCCGTGTCGCGGTGGTGGAACCCGCGCGGGGCGAGGGGGGCGGGGTCGACGAAGACGGTGATCGTGGAGGAGACGACGATGCCGGTGCCCGGGGCCGACGGCCGGTCGGTCGCCGAGTAGGGGATCACGATGGTGCCCGTCCACCCGTCCGCGGCCGGCGTGTAGGTGCATGCCGTCGCCGCGCACGAGAAGGTTCCGCGCAGGCCCGAGGGCGGGGTCGCCCCCGTCACGGCCAGCGCGTCGCCGTCGGGGTCGGTGTCGTTGAGGGTCGGATCCACGGACACAGCGGGCCCGCCGGTCGTCGCCACGATGCGGTCCGGGCGTGCCACGGCGGCCCGGTTCAGCGGCGTCACCGTGACGGTCACGCGCACGTTCCAGGTGCCGACGGAGCTCGACAGCGAGTAGTCGAAGACGTCGGTGCCGGTGAAGAAGTCCGCCGAGCGGTACGTGCAGCGCCCGCGCTCGGTGCCGGTCGCGACGCAGGTGACGCTGCCCGAGACGGGGCTGGCCGGGACGGGTCCGGCGGCGCCGCCGACGAGGGTGGGCGTCGCGGACTGCTGGGCGCGGCTGAGGGTCGCGCCGGTCGCCGCAAGTCCGTCGTTGGCCAGCACGTCGATCACGACGGGCACGCCCTGGGCGGTGGTGGCGGCGTCGGGCAGCGGGTCCGGCACGGCGGTGACGGTCGCGGTCGCGTTCTGCGTGATCGTGGCGCCCGCCGATGTCGTGGCCCGCACGGTCGCGGTGTTGACGATGGAGCCGGACTGCACGTCCGCCGCGGTCGCCGCATAGGTGGAGGTGGCCGTCACGACCTGCCCGGGCGCGAGCGTGCCCGCGGTCCCCGGCCAGGTGTAGGCGGGTGCCGAGACGCCCGGGCGGGGATCCGAGACGCTGACGCCCGTGAGGGTCGTCGTGCCCGTGTTGGTGGCGCGGAACGTGTACGTGATCGGGCTGCCCGCGGCGGGCACGTTCGCGACGGACGCGGTCTTGGTGAGGGCGATCGTGGCGGTCCGCGCCAAGGAGACGTTCCGCGTGGCCTGTCCGGACGCCACGATGCCCGCGGGGCTCGTGCCGCGCGCGGTCGCCGTGTTCGCGACGGATCCCGCGTCGAGGTCGGTCTGCTTGACCGTGTAGCGCGCGGTCGCCGTGACCGATCCCCCGATGGGCAGGGAGCCCGCGGTGCCCGGCCAGGTGCCGTAGGTGATCGCGGAGAGTCCCGCGAGCGGGTCGGTCAGGGCCACGCCCGTGAGCGGCACGTTGCCGCTGTTCGTGATCCGGAAGGAGTAGTCGATGGTGGCGCCCACCGCGGCGCCGCCCGTGAGGACCGCGTCCTTCGTCACCGTGACGGCCGGGCCGTGGTTGACCTGGATGGTGGAGGTGGACGTGGCGGTGGGGGCGGCGACCCCCGCGAGCGTGCGGCCGTTCGCGGTGGCGGTGTTCACGAGGGTCGTGCCGGCGTTCACGTCGGCCTGGGTGACCGTGTACGGGGCGGCGGTGAAGGTCGCGGTGGAGGTCCCGATCCCGGCGGCGGACGCCGTGGTCGGGGTGAGGGACGCGGTCGCGGGGGTGATGCCCGAGACGCGGGGATCCGTCACGGCCACCTGCTGCAGGGACACGTTCCCGGTGTTCCGCGCGGTGAACGTGTAGGCGATGCGCTCCCCGACGTCCGCGCGGCCGTTGCCGTTGGAGTCGGTGAGCACGCCGACCTTCTCCAGCGACAGGGCGGGAGCGGGCGTCGCGATGGGCGCGGTCACGGTGCTCTGGTTGCTCGTCACGGGGATGAGGACGTTGAGCGCGCTCGCGGTCGCGGTGTTCACGAACGGTCCCGCGAGGGCCTCGGCGGCCGTCACGCGGTGCTGGCCCGTGCAGGTCATCGACCCGCCGACGATGATCCCCACCGCCACCGGGCAGGAGATGCCGGTCGCGTTCGGGTCGGTCACGGTGGGATTGAGCAGCAGCACGCCCGCGGTGTTCGTGAGGACGAACTGGTAGGGGATCACCGAGCCCTCGACGTACGCGGCGGGCTGCGCGACGGTGCGGTCGATCTGCTTGACGAGGTTGAGGGCGCGGAGGTCGTCGATGGAGGACACGCGGACGTTGCGGATCAGGTGCGCGTCGGTCTGGCCGCCCGTCGACCCGACGTACCCGAGCTTGAAGGAGGAGGGCGCGGGCGTGGTCATCGTGTACTGCAGGACCTGCGTGAGGCCGGAGTCGGCGAGCCCCGCGGTCTGACCGTGGTAGACGGTGACGACGGGGAGGCGCGCCGACGAGACGGTGATGCGGATGCTGCGGCCGAGGTCCGCGCCGGGCGCGGTGGCCGTGGTGGTGGTGGCCACGCCGCGCAGGGTCTTGCCGGTCGGGAGCGTCGCGCCCGTCAGGTAGCAGTACCCCGCCGTGCCCTGACCGGGTCCGCGCAGGGCGATCGCGTTGGGGCGCTGGCCGGGCGGCGTGACGCAGGCCGAGCCCGTGGTCCCGCCGCCGTTCGTGCTCGAGAAGCCGCCGTAGGCGTCGAGTCCCACCCCGAGGTAGCCGCCGTTGACGCCCGGGATCGTCCCGGCCTGCGAGTAGCCGAGCGCGCTCCCCGCCGCACCGGCCCCGGTGAGGGAGACGCCGCCGTCGGCGAGGAAGAAGCCGATCCCGTCGGCGCCGCTGGTGGCCGTGCCGTACTGGTATTGGTCGAAGCGGATGTCGAGTCCGCCGTTCGCGGGGATCGCGGTGTCGTAGACGACGCCGCCGGTGGCGTTGCCGCGGTTGTCGGTCAGCTGCAGGGATCCCGGCGTGGTCGCGGCCGCGGGGGCGAGGGTGCGGCTCGAGCAGATGCCGAGCGTGCTGCTGCCGCTCGGCGGAGCCGTCGTCGCGCGGGTCAGGCAGGCGCTGCCGAGCGGCTTCCAGGCGGGATCCGGCACGTTCGCGTTCCCGAAGGACTCGGCGATGAGCTGCGTGGCCGCGGTCGCGGGCTGCGCGGGCAGGGTCACGAGGAGCGTGGCGGCGAGGGCGGCGACCACGGTCGCGGCGATGCGCCGGACGAGAGGACGGCGCGGCCCGTCCGTCTCCGGTCGGGCAGCATGGACAGCACGCGCTCGCGCCACCTCGACCACCCCCGTGCTCCGGTGCGCCCCGGGCGGGGCGCCTCAGGCCCCCCGGCCTGCCATCTGACGCTAATGTGCTGATCAGAGCTGGTACAGGGTCCCAGTAGCGATCTAGGTGAACCAGTAGCCCCCGTTCGACGTCCCCGGGCCCCCGCCCGGGGCACACGCTGCGGCATCGGCACCCGGATCCTGTGAGTTGAGCCGACATCGCTCAAGTCCGCGCCCCCCCGACTTGACGCTCGGGGGAGCGCGAGTAGAGTTGAGTCATCGCGGCTCAAGTAGCACGCCGCTGACGAAGCGGCACCGCGAGACAGACTCCGCGGCACACCCGCGTCACCCACGAAGCGACCCCGTGACCCGGGCGTCGCGGCAATAGAAGGAGAACACCCCATGGCTCGTGCAGTAGGAATCGACCTGGGTACCACCAACTCGGTGGTCTCGGTCCTGGAGGGCGGGGAGCCCACCGTCATCGCCAACGCCGAGGGCGCGCGCACCACGCCGTCCGTCGTCGCGTTCACCAAGGACGGCGAGGTGCTGGTCGGCGAGACGGCCAAGCGCCAGAACGTCACCAACGTCGACCGCACCATCTCGTCGGTCAAGCGCCACATGGGCACCGACTGGACCGTCGGCATCGACGACAGGAAGTACACGTCGCAGGAGCTGTCGGCCCGCATCCTCGGCAAGCTCAAGCGCGACGCCGAGCAGTACCTGGGCGACTCGGTGACCGACGCGGTCATCACCGTCCCCGCGTACTTCAACGACGCCGAGCGCCAGGCCACGAAGGAGGCCGGCGAGATCGCGGGCCTCAACGTCCTGCGCATCATCAACGAGCCCACCGCGGCGGCCCTCGCCTACGGCCTCGACCGCGGCAAGGAGGACGAGCTCATCCTCGTCTTCGACCTCGGCGGCGGCACGTTCGACGTCTCCCTCCTCGAGGTGGGCAAGGACGACGACTTCAGCACCATCCAGGTCCGCTCCACCGCGGGCGACAACCGCCTCGGCGGCGACGACTGGGACCAGCGCATCGTCGACCACCTCGTCAAGCGCTTCAAGGAGTCGACGGGCGTCGACGTCTCCAACGACAAGATCGCCAAGCAGCGCCTCAAGGAGGCCGCGGAGCAGGCGAAGAAGGAGCTCAGCTCCTCCACCAGCACGAGCATCCAGCTGCCCTACCTCTCCCTCACGGAGAACGGCCCGGCCAACCTCGACGAGACGCTGACCCGCGCCAAGTTCGAGGAGCTCACGAACGACCTGCTCGAGCGCACCCGCAAGCCCTTCGAGGACGTCATCCGCGAGGCCGGCGTCTCGGTCGGCGACGTGGCCCACGTGGTCCTCGTCGGCGGATCCACCCGCATGCCCGCCGTCGTCGAGCTCGTCAAGAAGCTCACGGGCGGCAAGGAGCCCAACAAGGGCGTCAACCCGGACGAGGTCGTCGCCGTCGGCGCCGCGCTCCAGGCCGGCGTGCTGAAGGGCGAGCGCAAGGACGTCCTGCTCATCGACGTCACCCCCCTGAGCCTCGGCATCGAGACCAAGGGCGGCATCATGACCAAGCTCATCGAGCGCAACACGGCCATCCCGACCAAGCGCAGCGAGACCTTCACCACGGCCGACGACAACCAGCCGTCCGTCGCGATCCAGGTCTTCCAGGGCGAGCGCGAGTTCACCCGCGACAACAAGAACCTCGGCACCTTCGAGCTCACGGGAATCGCCCCGGCGCCCCGCGGGATCCCGCAGGTCGAGGTCACCTTCGACATCGACGCCAACGGCATCGTGCACGTGTCCGCCAAGGACAAGGGCACCGGCAAGGAGCAGTCGATGACCATCACGGGCGGATCCTCGCTCGCGAAGGAGGACATCGAGCGCATGGTGCGCGAGGCCGAGGAGCACGCGGCGGAGGACAAGACGCGCCGCGAGCAGGCCGAGGTGCGCAACAACGCCGAGCAGCTCGCCTACTCGATCGACAAGCTCATCAAGGAGAACGACGACAAGCTCCCCGAGGACGTCAAGTCCGAGGTCCAGGGCGACGTCGACGGCCTGAAGAGCGCCCTCGCGGGCGACGACGAGGCCGCGGTGAAGACCGCGTTCGACAAGCTCTCCGCGAGCCAGACCAAGCTCGGCGAGGCCATCTACGCGCAGGGCCAGCAGGAGCAGGCCGCCGGTGAGGCGTCCGAGGGCGCGCCCGAGGCGAAGAAGGACGACGAGGACATCGTCGACGCCGAGGTCGTGGACGAGGACGACGAGGACAAGAAGTCCGACCGATGACCGAGGACACCGCGAACGGCGAGGGCACGACGCCCGAGGACGAGGGCACCGAGCAGTCGGCCGCCCCGTCCCCGGCCGGGTCCGACGCGACGGCGGACGCCGCGGCCGACGCGGCCTCCGTCCCCGGTGAGGACGGCGCGTTCGTCGAGGCCGAGGGCCCCGACGTCGAGACGACCGACGCCATGGACGAGGAGCTCCAGGACCTCATCGAGCAGACCCGGAACGAGCCCGTCGAGGGCGACTCCGAGCACCTCGCGGACCTGAAGCGCGTCACCGCGGAGTACGCCAACTACCGCAAGCGCACCGAGGCCAACCGCGAGATCGAGCGGCAGCGCGCGGTCGGCGACGTGGTCAAGGGCATCCTGCCGGTGCTCGACGACCTCGACCGGGCCGAGAAGCACGGCGACCTCGCGGAGGGCGGACCGCTCACCGCGATCGTCGCCAAGCTGCGGACGAGCGTGGAGCGCATCGGGCTGGTCAAGGTGGGCGCCGTCGGCGACGCCTTCGACCCGCAGGTGCACGAGGCGATCTTCCAGAAGCCGAACCCCGAGGTCCAGGTGGACACCGTGGCGGACGTCGTCGAGAGTGGCTACTACGTCGGCGAGACGCTGCTGCGGGCCGCGAAGGTCGTCGTCGACAAGCCGGAGTAGCACCATCATCCGCAGCATCCACGAGGCTGCACCCACCCCGGTCCGGGCCCCCGCGCACGCGGGCGCCCGGACCGGGTCGTGCAGCCCCCACCACGAGACGAAGAAGAAGGGAGGCGTCTGATGGCCAGCCAGGACTGGTTCGACAAGGACTTCTACAAGGTCCTCGGAGTGTCCAAGGACGTCTCGGAGGCCGACCTGAAGAAGGCCTACCGCAAGCTCGCCCGGCAGTACCACCCGGACAGCAACCCGGATCCGTCGGCCGAGGCGCGCTTCAAGGAGATCAGCGAGGCGAACGCCGTGCTGTCCGACAAGGAGCAGCGCAAGGAGTACGACCAGGTCCGCGCGATGGGCTCGGGCGCGCGCTTCACGGCACCCGGTGCCGGCGGCGGCCAGGCGGGCGGGTTCGAGGACGTGTTCGGCGGCATGTTCGGCCAGCAGGCCGGCGGCCGCGGGCGGCGCGCCGGGTTCGGATCCGGCCAGCCGCAGTACGGCCAGGGCGGGTTCGAGGACATCCTCGGCGGCATGTTCGGCAACGGCGGCTTCGGCCAGTCGACCGGCGGCTACCGGGGCTACGGCGCCCCCACGAAGGGCCGCGACGTCACCGCGTCCACCACGATCGACTTCCTCACCGCGGTGCAGGGCGACGTCGTGCGCCTGCAGGACTCCGACGGCCGCCCCATCACGGTGCGCGTGCCGGCGGGGGTCACCGACGGGCAGAAGATCCGCCTGGCCGGCAAGGGCGAGCCTTCCGGCGACGGCGGCGCGACCGGCGACATCATCCTCACCGTGCACGTGCGGCCCCACCCCGTGTTCGAGCGGGACGGGCTGAACCTCCGGGTGAACGTGCCCGTCACGTTCCCCGAGGCCGCGCTCGGCGCGACCATCGAGGTGCCCACGCTCGGCGGCGACCCGGTGCGGCTGAAGGTCGCGCCCGGCACGTCCAGCGGCAAGGTGCTGCGCGTCAAGGGACGCGGCGTCACCACCCCGAAGGGCACGGGCGACCTGCTCGCGCGCATCGAGGTGGCGGTGCCCTCGCGCCTCACCGACGCCCAGCGGATCGCGCTCGACGCGTTCGCGGGCTCGGGACCCGCCGAGGACCCGCGCTCCGAGCTCATCGAGCGGGCCCGGGGCTGACATGGACCCCCGCGACGCCATGGACGAGGACGCGCCCGTCTTCGTGATCTCCGTGGCGGCCGAGCTGTCGGGCATGCACCCGCAGACGCTCCGGCAGTACGACCGGCTCGGGCTCGTGTCGCCCACCCGCACGGCCGGGCGCTCCCGCCGCTACTCGATGCGCGACATCGTGCAGCTGCGGGAGGTCGCCCGGCTGGGCGCGGAGGGCGTCAGCCTCGAGGGGATCGCGCGGATCCTGGAGCTCGAGAACCAGGTGACCGAGCTCCGCGGCCGCGTGCGGCAGCTCGAGTCGGCCCTCGCCGACGAGCTCCTCTCCCGACCCGGCCGCCGGGTGTTCGCGGCCCGCGGCGACGGCGACGTCGTGTCGCTCCGCGCAGGCGTGCGCCCCTCCCGGCAGACCGAGGTCGTGCTCTACCGCGCGGCGCTCACCATGCCGGACGCCGGACGCGGATCCGCAGAGCGCGGATCCGCCGAGCGCGGACCCGGCGGGCGCGACGCACGGTGAGCGACACCGCCGACGAGCTCCTCGACCTCGGCGCGCTCCGCCGCCGGCCCGACGTGGAGGCCGACAACCTCTTCGCGGTGGACGCCGCCGACCGCCTGCTCCTCGACGAGCTGATCGCGCTCCTCGCGACGACCGCGGACGCCGGGCATCCCGTCCGACCGGACGAGCTCGTCGTCATCGGCGACCAGTACGGCGCGCTGGCGCTCGGCGCGGCCGCGGCGCTGCGGCGGTCCGGCGCGACGGATCCGCTGCGCCTCCGCGTCCACCAGGACGCGCTGAGCTCCGAGACCGCGCTCGACCTCAACGCGGAGCTCGTCGGCGAGACGGCCGTGATCGCCCACCACGGCCTCGACGACGCCCTCGCCGCCGGCGCCCGGGTGGTCCTCGCGCGCCTCCCGCGCAGCCTCGACGCCCTCGACGAGTGGGCGGGCCTCGTCGCCCGGGCCGCCGCCGACGACGTCACGGTGCTCGCCGGAGGTCGCGTCAAGCACCTCACGCCCGCCATGACCGACGTGCTCCGCCGCCGGTTCGCGGACGTGCACGCGACGCTCGCGCGGCAGAAGTCCCGGGTCCTGGTCGCGCGCGGTCCCGTGCGCGGGGACGACGGCGACCCCTACCCGCGCGGCGGGTCGCACCCCGACCTCGGCCTCGAGGTCCGCGCGCACGGCGCCGCGTTCGCGGGTGCCCGCATCGACATCGGCACGCGCTTCCTGCTGACCTTCCTCCCCGAGCTGCCCGACGACGCCCGGTCCGCCGTCGACCTCGGCTGCGGCACGGGCGTCATCGCCTCGGCCGTGGCGCTCGCCCGGCCGGGGCTGCGCGTCGTCGCGACCGACCAGTCGTGGGCCGCCGTCGACTCCGCGCGCGCCACCGTCGCCGCCAACGGGCTCGCGGGGCGGGTGACCGTGGTGCGCGACGACGCGGGCGCGTCCGTGCCCGACGGATCCGCGGACCTCGTGCTCCTCAACCCGCCTTTCCACACGGGCGCCACCGTGCACGCGGGCCTCGCGCCGCGCCTCTTCGCCGAGGCCGCCCGCATGCTCCGTCCCGGCGGCCAGCTGTGGACCGTCTACAACAGCCCGCTCGGCTACCGGCCGCAGCTCACGCGCATCGTCGGGCCCACCCGCGAGGCCGGGCGGAACGCGAAGTTCACGGTCGCCGTCTCGACGA
>NZ_JAVCVL010000115.1:0-8953 GCF_032917815.1 Clavibacter sp. MX14-G9D
CGGGAAGGCCCGTCGCACATGTTGCGACGGGCCTTCCTGCGTTAACAGCTCTTTCTGCGTCACCAGCCACGTTGGTCGCCTGGACCAGGCGACCACCAGCTGGCGCCGCAGGACGGGGGATCTGGCCGCCCCGGAGGATCCGTGGACACCGGCAGCCTGCCCCGTCGCCCGGCTGGCCGACGCTGCCAGCGCCCTCACATCGCGCCCATAAGAGCGGCCGATATCCTCGTCGCTCGTGACCGATCCCCACGAGAACGCCCGAGACGCAGCTCAGACCCCGCCGGCAGCCGGAGGCGATCCCCAGGGATCTCCTGTGCGGCCGGACGCCGACGCGGCCCGAGGGTCGCGGGCGTCGGGCCGAGGTGCCCCGTCGTCCTCCGCCACCGCGACGCCGCTCGGTCGTGCCCTGTCCGCGGCGCTCGTCGCAGCCGGGGTCTCCGCCATCCTGGGGCTGCTCTTCAGCGTGCTCGCGCTGTTCAGCGCCAATCAGCCCGGAGCCGCCATCCTGGTCACCCTCCTCGACTACTGGACGGTCCACACCCTCGTCGCGTTCGTCCTCCTCGCGGCCCTCGCCGGTACCGGCCTCTACCGCAGGCTGTGGACCACCATCGTCGGATCCGTCGCCGCTGCGGTCGTCGGCGCTCTCGTCGGCAGCCTCGTCGGGGCGCTCGGCCAGGGGGCGACCATCACCGGCGACATCGTGGTGCCGCTGCTGGAGACCCTCCTGGGGCTCAACCTGATGTTCGTCATCGGCGTCTCCCTGGCGTCGATCCTCCTGGGCCGTCGGCTGTGGATCCGGCTCGTCGGCAGCACGGGTGACCCGGTGCTCGAGCGGATCGCGCTGGTGCGCATCCCGTCGTCCCGCCTCGCCGAAGGAGAGCTGACACACCTCGACCGTCGGCCCGTGGACGCGGAGCTGGCCGATCAGCAGTGGGAGGGCTACGTCCTGGCGCTCGAGGAGCACGGCTGGTCGACGCGCGAGGTGCCGCCCGCGGACGAGCACCCCGACTCGGTCTTCGTCGAGGACGCCGTGCTCGTCCTCGGCGGCACGGCCGTCCTGCTGACGTCCGGCTCGGACTCCCGTCGAGGCGAGCGGACCGGCGTCGAGCGCGCGGTCGAGGACATGGGCCTCACGGTGGCATCCATCGACCTCCCCGCGACGATCGACGGCGGGGACGTGCTCGAGGTCGGTCGCACCCTCTACGTGGGGGCCAGCAGCCGCACGAACTCCGCCGGGATTCGCCGCCTCCGCGAGATCGCGCGCCCACTCGGCTACGCCGTGGTGGCCGTGCCCGTCCGGCGGACCCTGCACCTCAAGTCGCAGGTCACGGCCCTGCCGGACGGCACGGTCATCGGGCACGAGGCTCTCGTCGACGAGCCGCGCCTCTTCCCGTCATTCCTGGCCGTCCCCGAGGCCGAGGGGACCGCCGTCGTGGCCCTCGACGACGACACCCTGCTGCTCTCCGCCGCGGCGCCGCGGACGGCGGAGCTGCTGCGCGGCCTCGGCTACGAGGTGGTGACGGTGGACATCAGCGAGTTCGAGAAGCTCGAGGGCTGCGTCACCTGCCTGTCGGTGCGCATCGGCTGATACCGGCGGACGTGAGCTCGAGGGTCCGGCCCGCATCCACGGATGCGAGCCGGGCCCTTGCTTGTTGGCGTCTCCCGTCCATATCCTGGAAGGCTGCCTCGCGCGGCCATTCACGTGGTCCATCGGTGCGGCCCACACGTGAATCGCATACGCAGCCAGGGAGGGTGTCATGACCACGACATCGATGACGCACGCACGCACGACCTCGAACCGGATCGGTGCCGTGACCGCGCACCCCACGATCCCGTCCGGCGTCCCGCGCCGCTAGCTCCCGCGGCTCCCACCACCCGGCGCCACGGGACACCGGGCCCCTCGGCCCGCACGTCCAGCACCGGGGATCCGGCACCGGCCGGGCGATCCCGCGTCGGGGCACGTCGTCGTGCTCCGCTGCGCGGGACGCCGACGGCTGACCGCCGGCCCCGCACCTACCGTCCTCCCGCGAGAGATCGCGGGACCTCGTCATCCGTCCGGCCGCCGCGCCAGGGCCCCGCCACGGGTGCCCTCCGCCCGTGGCCGCAGAGCACCTCCGGCCGCGCATCGGCCGACTACGAAAAGGAATCCCTCGTGTCCACCTCACCGCCCGAATCGCCTGACGCGTCGTCGGCCGACCGCCACGGCCCCCGGCCCGGCACCATCCCGGTCCTGATGCGGCTGCTGCCGTTCGCGCGTCCCGCCATGCCGAGCATCATCGCCGGCATGGTGGTCGCGCTCGTCGGCTCGCTCCTGTCGCTCGTCATCCCGCAGATCCTCCGCGGCCTGGTCGACGGGCCGCTCGGCGACGGCGACTCGGCCGCCGTGGTGCCGGCCGTGCTCCTCATCCTCGGGCTCGGGATCCTCGAGGCCGCGATGATCGCGCTCCGTCGCTGGTTCGTGCTGAAGCCGGGCACCCTCATGGAGGCCGACATGCGGAACGCCTTCTACCGGAAGCTGCAGCAGCTGCCGGTCGCGTTCCACGACAGGTGGCAGAGCGGGCAGCTCCTGTCCCGCATGGTGAGCGACCTGAACCTCATCCGACGGTGGATGGCGTTCGGCCTGGTGCTGTTCGTCGTCAACATCCTCACGATCCTCGTGGGCATCGGCTTCCTCGTCTCCATCGACTGGCGCCTCGGCATCGGCTTCCTCCTCTGCTCCATCCCGCTGTGGGTGTACGGCTACCTGTTCGAGCAGAAGTACTCCTCGGTGGCCCGGCTCAGCCAGGACCAGTCCGGCGACCTCGCCACGAGCGTCGAGCAGTCGGTGCACGGCATCCGGGTGCTGAAGGCCTTCGGGCGCGGCAAGCACATGCACGACGCCTTCGCCGAGCAGGCGGAGGAGCTGCGGGGCACGGAGATCAAGAAGGCCCAGGCCATCGCCGGGATCTGGCTGTGGCTCCTCCTCATCCCCGACCTCACCTTCGCGCTGGCGCTGCTCGGCGGCGTGCTCCTCGCCTCCGGCGGGGAGATCTCCGTGGGCGAGCTCGTCGCGTTCTTCGCGACCGCCGCCGTGCTGCGCTGGCCGATCGAGTCGGTGGGCTTCCTGCTGTCCATGACGTTCGACGCGCGCACCGCCATCGACCGGTACTTCGAGGTGATGGACGAGGAGGACACCATCACCGATCCGGCGACGCCCGTGCGCATCGCCGAGCCCCGCGGCCACCTCGTGTTCCGGGGCGCGCACTTCCGCTACCAGGACGCCGCCGCGGGCCAGCCCGACCTCATCGACGGCATCGACCTCGACCTGCAGCCCGGCGAGACCATGGCGCTCGTCGGCGTCACCGGCTGCGGCAAGTCCACGCTCACCGCGCTGACCACGAGGCTGTACGACGTCACCGGCGGCAGCATCGAGCTGGACGGCGTGGACATCCGCGACCTCGGCCTCGAGGAGCTGCGCAGCCGCATCGCGATGGCCTTCGAGGACGCGACGCTGTTCTCCTCGAGCGTCCGCGACAACGTGCTCCTCGGGCGCCCGGACCTCGCGGCCGGCGGGCCGGAGGCCGAGCGCGTGCTGCAGGAGGCGCTCGACATCGCGCAGGCCGGGTTCGTCCGGGATCTGCCGGAGGGCGTCGACACGACCGTGGGCGAGGAGGGGCTCAGCCTCTCCGGCGGGCAGCGGCAGCGCCTCGCCCTGGCGCGCGCGGTCGCCGCGGCGCCCGACGTGCTCGTGCTCGACGACCCGCTGTCCGCGCTCGACGTGGACACGGAGGCGCTCGTCGAGGCGGCGCTGCGTCGCGTGCTCGCGTCGACCACCGCGCTGATCGTGGCGCACCGCCCCTCGACCGTGATGCTCGCGGACCGGGTGGCCCTCATGCAGGACGGCCGCATCACCGCGGTCGGCCGGCACTCCGACCTGCTCGCCACGAGCGAGCACTACCGGTTCGTCATCTCGAGCCTCGACGTGGAAGGGAACACCGTGCGCGAGGAGGCCTCAGCATGAGCGTCACCGGAGTCACCGGCGAGGAGAGGGACGACTTCTCCCGCAGCGAGAGCAAGCAGATCCGCAAGCGCTCGACGCGGCTGCTCGTCAGCACCATCCAGCCGGTCAAGCAGTCGCTGATCCTCACGGCCGTCACGATCCTCGTCGCCACGGCGGCCAACGTCGCGGGCCCCGCCCTCATCGGCATCGGCCTCGACCGGGCGCTGCCCGCGCTCCTCGACACGGGGGACTTCACGCAGCTCGCGCTCGTGATCGGCGCGTACGTCCTCGTCGCGGTGACGGGCGCCGTCCTGGTGGCCAAGTACCAGGTCATGTCGGCGCGGATCGCGCAGGAGATCCTCCTCGACCTCCGCAAGCGCATGTTCCTGCACACGCAGAAGCTGAGCCTGGAGTTCCACGAGACGTACACGTCCGGCCGCATCATCTCGCGCCAGACGAGCGACCTCGACTCGATCCGCGAGCTCCTCAACGGCGGGATCAACCAGCTCGTGCAGGGGGCGCTCTACATGGCCTTCACCGCCGTCGCGCTGTTCTCGTTCGACTGGGTCTCGGGCCTCGTGCTGCTCGCCGCCCTCGTGCCGCTGTTCCTCCTGAGCCTCTGGTTCGCCGTGAAGTCGCAGGCGCTGTTCCGCCAGACGCGCGTGAAGTCCGCGCGCCTGATCGTGCACTTCGTCGAGACGATGACAGGGATCCGGGCGGTGAAGGCCTTCCGCAAGGAGAAGCGCAACGCCGCCGAGTTCTCGGAGCACGTCGAGGGGTACCGCGACACCAACATGCGCGTGATCCAGGTCTTCGGCGTGTTCGATCCCGGGCTCATCCTCATCGGCAACGTCACCGTGGCGGTCGTGCTGCTCGTCGGCGGCCTCCGCGTCGCCGACGGCCAGCTCGGCATCGGCGCGCTCCTGGCGGTCGTGCTCTACACGCGGCAGTTCTTCGGGCCGGCGCAGGACATGGCCATGTTCTACAACAGCTACCAGTCGGCGTCGGCCGCGCTCGAGAAGATCTCGGGCGTGCTCGAGGAGGAGCCGAGCGTGCCGGACCCGGTGCGGCCGGTGGACCTGTGGGAGTCCACGGGCCACGTCGCGTTCGAGGGCGTGGAGTTCGGCTACGGGAAGGGCAAGACGATCCTGCCCCGCTTCGACCTCGACATGCCGGCGGGGCAGACCATCGCCCTCGTCGGATCGACGGGCGCGGGCAAGACGACGCTCGCCAAGCTCATCTCGCGGTTCTACGACCCGTCCGACGGACGCGTCGCGCTCGACGGGATCGACCTGCGGGACCTCCACCCGAAGGACCTCCGCCGCGCCATCGTCATGGTGACGCAGGAGGCGTACCTCTTCTCGGGGTCGGTGGCCGACAACATCGCCATCGGCAAGCCCGAGGCGACGCGTCGGGAGATCCAGGAGGCGGCGGAGGCCGTGGGCGCCCACACCTTCATCGAGTCGCTCCCGGACGGGTACGACACCGACGTGAACAAGCGCGGCGGCCGCGTCTCCGCTGGGCAGCGGCAGCTGATCTCGTTCGCGCGCGCGTTCCTCGCGGATCCGGCGGTGCTGATCCTCGACGAGGCGACCAGCTCGCTCGACATCCCGAGCGAGCGCCTCGTGCAGCAGGGCCTCACGACCCTGCTCGCGGACCGGACGGCCATCATCATCGCGCACCGGCTCTCCACGGTCGCGATCGCCGACCGCGTGCTCGTGATGGAGCAGGGCCGCATCGTCGAGGACGGGACGCCGGACGCGCTCATCGAGGGCACCGGCCGGTTCTCGCAGCTGCACGCGGCCTGGCGGGAGTCGCTGGTCTAGCGCCGGCGCCAGCGCCAGCCGGGATCAGAGGTCGAGCGCGGGGGATCCCGTCGGCAGCCAGGCGTGCACGACCTCGCCGTCGGGGGCGGCGTGCCAGCCGTCGCCGCACGTCATGGTCGCCGCGGGCGTCGGATCCGGCCACCAGGTGTCCTGCACGCCGGGCGCGGGTGCGTCCGGCGTCGCGGCCTCGCATCCGAGCCGGTCGGCGGGCGTCGCGGAGCGGAACTCGAGGATGGCGCCCTCGCCGCGCAGCGACGTCTTGATGCGGATGTCGGTGGCGTCCGCCGGGATCCAGGCGGGGAGCCGCCCCTCGGCGTCCTCCGCCGCCGCGTAGACGCGGGCGTCCGCCGGCGTGGTCATGCCGCCGACGGTGCGGGCGGCCCCGCAGCCGCCGAGGGCGAGCGCGAGGGTGGCGGCGAGGGCGGAGGCGGTGAGGGGGCGGACGGACCGGCGTCGGGGCATGGTCCCAGTCCAGCGGACCGACCGGCTCCACCGCGTCGGCCGGGAGGCCCCGGTCGTGGTCCCCGGGCATGACCCGGGGTCGGCCGCCCGGGGGAGGCCGCCGCGGGCCGCAGGGGATCAGCCGCTCACGGGAACCAGCGGGCCGCCGCGAGGTCGACGCGGTAGCCCTCGTCCGTCGGGGCGACGAGGAGGGGCGTGCCCTCGGCCTCGTAGCGGGAGCGGGCCTCGTCGGCGAGGCCCGTCGGGGGATGCCCGCCGGCGCGGAGGACCCGCCACCAGGGGAGCCCGGCGCCGTGGTAGCGCAGCACCATGCCGACCGCCCGGGCGCCGCGGCGGCCGAAGACGGCGGCGACGTCGCCGTACGTCATGACCCGACCGGGCGGGATCTCCGCCACGACCTCGAGCACGCGGTCGGTGAACTCCCCCGGGGTGGCGAAGACGGCCACGCGCTAGAGCGCCAGGGCGCCGATGGACTCGCCGTACTGGGTCTCGCCGATGACCTCGAAGCCGACGTGCGTGAAGAACTCCTCCGGACCGTCCTCGCCCGGCTCCCACACCACCGTGAGGCGGTCGAAGCCGCGCGCGCGCGCCTCGTCGGCCAGGGCGAGCACGGCGAAGCGGCCGACGCCGTGCCCCTGCGCGTCCGCGTCGACGTTGATCCGCCAGATGCAGCTGCGGAAGATCTCCTCGTGCGCCTCGGGGTCGAAGTTGCCCATGATGAAGCCGACGACCTCGCCGTCCTCCATGACCACCCGCGGCCAGGCGGTGGTCGGGTTCACGTAGGCCTCGGCGATGGAGTGCGACACGGGGGCGACGTACGCCTCCTGCCCCGGCTTGAGCGTCAGCGTGTTCGCCGCCACGATCGTGCGGGCGCTCAGCTCTTCGAGTGTCATGTCGCTCATGGCCACAGGGTATCGGGCGGGCGTCCCGCGGACCAGGCGCCGGAGCGGCGGGATGCGCGCGGGTGACGGCGGATGCATCCGCGGCACCGGCGGCTCCGCGCGCGCATCCCGCGGGATGTCTCGATGTCGAGAGACAGGGCCCGCCGGGTAGGCTGGCCGACGGATCCACCGGCGACGAGCCGGACCCGGGGCGCGCCGACGGAGACGCGCCCACGGAGGGCACCGACGAGCATGAGGAGGACTTCGTGGAGAAGATCAAGGTAGAGGGGACCGTCGTCGAGCTCGACGGCGACGAGATGACGCGCATCATCTGGCAGTCCATCAAGGACACGCTCATCCACCCGTACCTCGACATCGACCTCGAGTACTACGACCTGGGCATCGAGAAGCGCGACGAGACCGACGACCAGATCACGATCGACGCGGCCAACGCCATCAAGAAGCACGGCGTCGGCGTCAAGTGCGCGACGATCACGCCCGACGAGGCGCGCGTCGAGGAGTTCGGCCTGAAGAGGATGTGGCGCTCGCCGAACGGCACGATCCGCAACATCCTCGGCGGCACGATCTTCCGCGAGCCCATCATCATCAGCAACATCCCGCGCCTCGTCCCCGGCTGGAACAAGCCGATCATCGTCGGCCGCCACGCCTTCGGCGACCAGTACCGCGCCACCGACTTCCGCTTCGAGGGCGAGGGCACCCTCACGATGACCTTCACGCCGAAGGACGGCTCCGAGCCGCAGCAGTTCGAGGTGTTCCAGAGCCCCGGATCCGGCGTCGCGATGGGCATGTACAACCTCGACGACTCGATCCGCGACTTCGCGCGCGCCTCGCTGTCCTACGGGCTCGCCCGGAACTACCCGGTGTACCTCTCCACCAAGAACACGATCCTCAAGGCCTACGACGGCCGCTTCAAGGACCTGTTCCAGGAGGTGTTCGAGGCGGAGTACCAGGACCGGTTCGCCGCGGCCGGCCTCACCTACGAGCACCGCCTGATCGACGACATGGTCGCCGCGTCCCTCAAGTGGGAGGGCGGCTACGTCTGGGCCTGCAAGAACTACGACGGCGACGTGCAGTCCGACACCGTCGCGCAGGGCTTCGGCTCGCTCGGCCTCATGACGAGCGTGCTGACCACGCCCGACGGCAAGGTCGTCGAGGCGGAGGCCGCGCACGGCACCGTCACGCGCCACTACCGCCAGCACCAGCAGGGCAAGCCCACGTCGACGAACCCCATCGCGTCGATCTACGCCTGGACGCGGGGCCTCGCGCACCGCGCGAAGCTCGACGGCAACGACGCGCTGAGGACCTTCGCGGACACCCTCGAGGACGTCGTCATCACGACGGTCGAGAGCGGCAAGATGACGAAGGACCTCGCGCTCCTCGTCGGGCCCGACCAGCCGTACCAGACGACCGAGGAGTTCCTCGCGTCGCTCGCGGACAACCTGCAGGCGCGCCTGGCCTGATCCGACGCCCGCCGGCCCGCCGGTGAGAGGCCCCGCATCCCTCGGATGCGGGGCCTCTCGTGCGTCCGGGGCAGGCGAGCCGGCGGGCGCGCCCGACGCGGGCGGCGCGGTGCTGTGCACCAGGCCCACGGGAGATCCACAGGTCTCCTTAGCCTGACGGGAATCCACCCCCGTCCGGCCTCGAGCCGGTGAACGAAGGGAACCACCATGCTCCTTCCCCCGTCCTCGCCGGTCCGATCCGCGGCGCCGCCGGCCCGCGCGGGACGCCGTGCGTGGCCCGTCGCCGCGGGCACCGCGCTCACCGCCCTCGCGCTCGTCGCCGCG
>NZ_JAVCVL010000116.1:0-8747 GCF_032917815.1 Clavibacter sp. MX14-G9D
GGCCGCACCTCCGACCACGGCACCGTCAGCTCGCCCAGCCGCCACCGGGCGGGCCCCGCCTCGACGGGCACGCCGGCGTCGCGCAGGCGCCGGACGGCGCCCAGCCACTGCTGCCGCGGGCCGTACACGCCGAGCGGCGCGCTGAGGATCCAGCTCCGGTCGAGGAGCGCCAGCAGCCCGTGGACGCGCTCGCCGGGCACGTTGCGGTGGATGAGGGCCTTCGGCAGCCGCTCCGCCACGATCGACGGCAGCGCGAGCCCCGCCAGCCGCAGCGAGATCGTGAGGCTCCGCGGTCCGTCCTCGCGCACGTCCACCCAGCTGGCGACGCGGCCGATCTCGTCGCACGTGCCCTCGACCACCGATCCCCCGGGGGCGAGCCGCGCGGCCATCCGCTCCCACGCGGCCGGCACCTCGGACTCGTCGTACTGCCGGAGGACGTTGAACGCGCGGATCACCGTGGCGCGCTCGCCGCCCGGCAGGGGCACCTCGAACCCGCCGCGCACGAACGACACCCGATCCCGCGCCGCGGCGTCGGGCCACTCGGCGAGCTGCGTGCGGGCGCGGGCCACGCGTCCCGGCTCGATCTCGATGCCCACCACGCGCACGTCGGGACGCGCGTCCCGCAGCCGCCGGTGCATCTCGAGCGCCGTGATGCCGCTCGCGCCGTACCCGAGGTCGACCACCAGCGGGGCGGCTGCGGTGCGCAGGGAGTCGAGGGTCGCGATCCACCGGTCCACGCGCCGGAGGCGGTTCGTGTTGGTCGTCCCGCGTGTCACGGAGCCGACGGGGGAGGCGGCGCCCGGCATGGGTCCAGTCTCCCATCGCTCGGTAGGCTGGCGGCATGGCTGACTCCCGCACCCTCGTCCTGCTGCGTCACGGCAACAGCGACTGGAACCAGAAGAACCTGTTCACCGGATGGGTGGACGTCGAGCTGAGCGAGCAGGGCGTCGCGGAGGGGCAGCGCGCCGGCGAGCTCCTCGCCGAGTCCGGCATCCTCCCCGACGTGCTGCACACCTCCGTCCTCATCCGCGCCATCGACACCGCCAACATCGCGCTCAAGCGCGCCGGCCGCTCCTGGATCCCCGTCCAGCGCACCTGGCGCCTCAACGAGCGCCACTACGGCGCGCTCCAGGGCAAGGACAAGGCGCAGACCCTCGCCGAGTACGGCCCCGAGCAGTTCGCCACCTGGCGCCGCTCGTTCGACGTGCCGCCGCCCCCCATCGCCGACGACGACGAGTTCTCGCAGTCGGGCGACCCCCGCTACGCGGACCTCGGCGACGCCCTGCCCCGCACCGAGTGCCTGAAGGACGTCATCGAGCGGATGCTGCCCTACTGGGAGTCCGACATCCAGCCCGACCTCGCGTCCGGCCGCACCGTGCTGGTCACCGCGCACGGCAACTCGCTGCGCGCCCTCGTGAAGCACCTCGACGGCATCTCCGACGCGGACATCGCCGAGCTCAACATCCCGACCGGCATCCCGCTCGTCTACCGCCTCGACGAGGACTTCCGCCCGATCGTCCCCGGCGGCGAGTACCTCGACCCGGAGGCCGCCGCCGCCGGCGCCGCGGCCGTGGCCGCGCAGGGCAGCAAGGAGTAGGCACGCTGGCCGCAGCGCGCGGCCCGCACGACGAGAGCCCGGCCGGATCATCCGGTCGGGCTCTCGTCGTGCGCGCCGTCACGCGGCGCGCACGGGTCAGGCGTCGGCCTGCACCCAGTCGCCCGTGGCGAGGTACTGCACGGTCTTCGCGATCGACACGGCGTGGTCGGCGAAGCGCTCGTGGTACCGGCTCGCGAGGGTCGAGTCGACCGTGTCGACGGCCGCGCCCTTCCAGGTCTCGCCGAGCACCTTGTCGAAGACGCTGAGGTGCAGCTCGTCGATGCGGTCGTCGTCGTTGCGGATCTCCTCGGCGAGCTTGGGGTCCTCGGTGGTGAGGAGGTCCGTGAGCTTGCGGGCGATGGCGACGTCGAGCTGGCCGAGCTCCAGGAACGTGGGGCGGAGCGACTTCGGCACCACCTTGTCCGGGAAGCGGTAGCGGGAGAGCTGCGCGATGTGCTCGGCGAGGTCGCCCATGCGCTCGAGCGAGGCGCTGATGCGCAGCGCGCTCACGACGATGCGGAGGTCGCGGGCGACGGGCTGCTGGCGGGCGAGGATGTTGATCGCGAGCTCGTCGAGGCTCGTGGCGAGCTCGTCGATGCGACGGTCCTGCTCGATGACGGTCTCGGCGAGGCTGACGTTCGACTCGTTGAACGCCCGGGTGGCGTTCTCGATGGAGATGGCGACGAGCGCGGAGATCTCGATGAGACGCTCCTGGACCTCGTGGAGCTCCTGCTGGAACACTTCGCGCATGGGGGGACGTCCTCTCAGTCCGCCCCGCTGCAGGAGGGACGGGGTGGTTCTCGGGCAGAGCGGACCCCGGGTGCCGGGTCCACGTCATCCGACTCTGGTCAAGCGAGGTTAACGCACGGTGCCGTCGAGCTGAATTCGCGCCCTCGCTCCGCGGATGACGGGACCCCGGGACCCGGACGGCCCCGTGCCGTCTCCTAGTCTGGGCGCATGGACACCGGTGCGTTGGTGCTCGTCTGCCTCGTCATCGGACTGGCGGTGGGCGCGGGATTCGTGTGGCTGCTGCACCACGCGGCGGACCGCGGCGACCGCGCCGTCGAGATCACCAACCCGGTCGTCCCCGACGGCGTCGACCAGGTCCTGGAGGCCCTCGAGTCCGCCGGCATCGTGCTCGACCCGTCGAACAACGTGATGAAGGCCTCGCCCGGCGCCATCTCCTCGGGCCTCGTCTTCCACCAGGCGCTCGTGCACCCCGAGCTCGTCGCCATGGTGGACCGCGTGCGCCGCTCGGGCGAGCCGATGGCCGAGGAGGTCTCGCTCGCCCGCGGCCCGTTCGGCGCGGCCGAGTTCCAGATGCACGTCCGTGTGGCCCGCCTCGGTGCGCGCTACGTGCTGCTGCTCGCGCAGGACCGCACGGAGTCGCACCGGCTCGACCAGGTGCGCCGCGACTTCGTCGCGAACATCAGCCACGAGCTGAAGACGCCCATCGGCGCGGTCGGGCTCCTCGCCGAGGCGCTCGACTCGTGCGCCGACGACGCGGTGCAGGTGCGCCGGTTCGCGGCCCGACTGACCACGGAGTCGTCCCGGCTCGCGCGCATCACCCAGGAGATCATCGAGCTGTCGCGCCTGGAGGCGGCGAACGCGCTGGAGAAGGCGGAGCCCGTCGACGTCGACCACGTGATCAGCGTGGCGCTCGACCAGGTGCGGCTCGGCGCGGAGCTCCGCGGCATCGAGCTCGCCCGCGGCAAGCGCTCGCGCTCCACCGTCTACGGCGACGAGGCCCTCCTCGTGGTCGCCGTGCACAACCTGCTGAGCAACGCGGTGAACTACTCGCCCGACGGCTCGCGCGTGGGCATCGGGGTCATGGTCGACGACGGCGCCGTGGAGGTCGTCGTCACCGACCAGGGCATCGGCATCCCCGAGGACGAGCAGGGCCGCATCTTCGAGCGGTTCTTCCGCGTCGACCAGGCCCGCGCCCGCGACACCGGCGGCACCGGGCTCGGCCTCAGCATCGTCAAGCACGTGGTGCAGAACCACGGCGGCGACGTCCGCGTCTGGTCCCGCCCGGGACGCGGCTCGACCTTCACCATCCGCCTCCCCGAGGCATCGCAGACGCCGGCTCTCGCCGGTACGGACATCGGAGAACCCACGTGACACGCATCATGCTCGTCGAGGACGAGGCGTCGCTCAGCGAGCCGCTCGCCTTCCTGCTCCAGCGCGAGGGGTACGAGATCGACGTCGTCGAGGACGGCCCGTCCGCCGTCGCGGCGTTCGACCGGGACGGCGCGGACCTCATCCTGCTCGACCTCATGCTGCCGGGGCTGCCCGGCACCGAGGTGTGCCGGGAGATCCGCACGCGCTCGGCCGTGCCGATCATCATGCTCACCGCCAAGGACTCCGAGGTGGACATCGTGGTCGGGCTCGAGCTCGGCGCCGACGACTACGTGACGAAGCCGTACTCCACGCGCGAGCTCCTCGCGCGGATCCGGGCGGTGCTCCGCCGCCGGGTCGAGGTCGACGACGAGCCGCTGAACGTGCTCGAGGTCGGCGCCGTGCGCATGGACGTCGAGCGCCACACCGTGGAGGTGGACGGCCGCGAGATCGCCATGCCGCTGAAGGAGTTCGAGCTCCTCGAGCTGCTGCTCCGCAACGCCGGGCGCGTGCTCACGCGCGGCCAGCTCATCGACCGCGTGTGGGGATCCGACTACTTCGGCGACACGAAGACGCTCGACGTCCACATCAAGCGCATCCGCTCCAAGATCGAGCGCGAGCCGTCCGACCCCGTCCTCCTCGTCACCGTCCGCGGGCTCGGCTACCGCTTCGAGGCGTAGGGGCCCGGGTCCGCGCATGACGGAGGCCCCGTCCCCCGAGGGGGACGGGGCCTCCGTCATGCGCTGCGGCCGGAGGACGGGCGACTAGTTCGTGTCGTCCTCGAGGCCCTCGTCGCCCTCGTCGGTGCCGGGGGTCGTGGTCACGGTGGTCTCGGGCGTGGAGCCCGAGCCGCCGGGGACCAGGCTCGTGTAGGTCTCCTGGTCGCCGTTCAGGACGGGCACGTCCATCTCGACGCCCTCGGCGTCGCCGTACTGGATGTAGATCTTGGTGAGCGACCCCGGGGTCGGCTCGACGGAGTCGAACACGATGCGCTGCGAGTCCTCGGCGCCGTAGGCGGTGAGGCCGGGTGCCGCCGTGACGGTGCGGGTCTCGCGCTCCGCGCTGCCCTCGGTGAGCTCGTGCTGGAACGCGACCCGCTGGCTGTCGCCGGAGTTGTTGACGAGCGTGACCACGAGGCTCGCGCCCGACGGGGAGTCGCCCTCGGTCAGCAGGATGGCGTTGCGCACCTCGATGTCGCCGACCGTGGCGTCGAAGCCGTCGCTCGGGAAGTAGGAGATCTGCGTGGCCTGGGGCGTGATGAAGGTGCAGGACGACGTGCCGACCGCGATCAGGGCCGCGAGGACGATGGACGATGCGGTACGCGCTCTCACGGGACCCTCCGGTTGTCGCACGGAGCCGGCGCCGGGGCGTCCGGGGGCGTCCGCGCGTGTATCAGCTGACCCGCCCAGCCTACGGGATCAGGTGCGGGACGGCCGCCCGCGGGCGCGCGCGACCCGACTGGTACCCTGATGGGCAGTCCAAGGAACGGGGAACCCATGCTCTTCGAGGTCGGCGAGACCGTCGTGTACCCGCATCACGGGGCGGCGACCATCATCGAGGTGAAGAAGCGCGTCATCCGCGGCGAGGAGAAGCTGTACCTCAAGCTCGACGTCAACCAGGGCGGCCTGCAGATCGAGGTGCCCGCGGAGAACGTCGACATGGTCGGCGTCCGCGACGTCATCGGCCGCGAGGGCGTGGAGCGGGTCTTCGAGGTGCTGCGCGCCGAGTTCACGGAGGAGCCCACCAACTGGTCCCGGCGCTACAAGGCGAACCTCGAGAAGCTCGCGTCCGGCGACGTGCTGAAGGTCGCCGAGGTCGTCCGCGACCTGTGGCGGCGCAACCAGGACCGCGGCCTGTCCGCGGGGGAGAAGAGCATGCTGCAGAAGGCGCGCGGCGTGCTCGTGGGCGAGCTCGCCCTCGCCGAGAAGACGGACGAGGAGCACGCCTCCACGATGCTCGACGAGGTCCTCGCCTCCTGATCCGCCCGCGTCGCCCGTCCCGGGCCGCCGGTAGCCTGACCGCATGAGCCACGACCCCGTCGTCCCGTCCGTCCGCGCGTCCGCCGACGGGGAGACGGCGGGACCCCGCCTCGGCGTCGTCGTCGTGGCGGCGGGCAGCGGCACGCGCCTCGGCGCCGGGATCCCGAAGGCGCTCGTCGAGGTCGGCGGGGCGACGCTGCTGGCCCGGTCGCTCGCGCGCGTCCTCGACCTCGCGGAGGAGTCCCACGTCGTCGTCGTCGCGCCGGGCACGCACCTCGCGGAGGCCTCGGCCGTGGCGGATGCCGTCGCGGGCGCGGCCCGCGGATCCGTCCAGGTGGTCGCCGGCGGGGCGACCCGGCAGGGATCCGTCCGCGCGGGGCTGGCGGCGCTCGCCGGATCCGTCGACACCGTCCTCGTGCACGACGCGGCCCGCGCCCTCACGCCGACCGCGCTCTTCGCCCGGGTCGCGGTGGAGGTCCGCACCCGGGGTGCCGGCGTCGTCCCGGGGCTCCCGGTCACCGACACGGTCAAGCGGGTGGATCCCGCGGGGGAGTGCCTCGGCACCGTGGACCGCAGCGACCTCGTCGGCGTGCAGACGCCGCAGGGCTTCCCGCGCGTCGCGCTCGACGGCGCCTACGCGGCCGCGACCGCGGAGCACACCGACGACGGCGCCCTCTTCCAGGCTGCGGGCGGCACCGTCCACGTCGTCCCCGGCGACGCGCTCGCCTTCAAGGTGACCACGGCGTGGGACCTGCGGCGGGCGGAGGAGCTCGTCGCGCGCTCGGAGGGCGTCGGGTCGGCCGCATCGCGCCTCCGCTCGGGGATCGGCACCGACGTGCACGCGGTCGACGGCAGCCAGCCGCTCTGGCTCGCGGGCCTGCTCTGGCCGGGCGAGGCGGGCCTCGCGGGGCACAGCGACGGGGACGCGGTGAGCCACGCCATGTGCGACGCCCTCCTCTCCGCCGCCGGCCTCGGCGACATCGGCGGGATCTTCGGCACCGACGACCCGGAGCTCGACGGCGCGCACGGCGACGTCTTCCTCCGCCGCACCGCCGAGCTCGTCCGCGAGGCGGGATACGGGATCGTCAACGTCGCCGTGCAGGTCATGGCCGTCCGCCCGAAGCTGTCGCCGCGTCGGGCCGAGGCCGAGCGGGTCCTCTCCGCCGCCGTGGGCGCGCCCGTCTCCCTCGCGGGCACCACCACCGACGGGCTCGGCTTCACGGGGCGCGGCGACGGGGTCGCCGCGGTCGCCACGGCGCTCGTCGAGCGGCTCTGACGGCGGCGCCCCCGGCCGGCGGCGGCCGCCTCCTCACCCGTCTCCCGGCGGGGGTCCGCACGCGCGCTGACTAGGATCTGTCTGTGACCCTGCGCCTCCATGACTCCCGGACGCAGTCCCTGCGGGACTTCGTGCCGCTCGTCGACGGCCGGGTCGGCATCTACGTCTGCGGTCCCACCGTGCAGTCGGCGCCCCACATCGGCCACCTCCGCTCCGCGCTCGCGTACGACCAGCTCCGGCGCTGGCTCACGCACCGGGGCCTCGACGTCACGCTCGTGCGCAACGTCACCGACATCGACGACAAGGTCATCGACAACGCCCGGCGCGGCCAGGAGGCGGGCGGCACGGAGCAGTGGTGGGCGCTCGCCTACCGCGTGGAGCTCGAGTTCGCGCGCGCGTACGCCGCCCTCGGGATCCTCCCGCCCAGCTACGAGCCCCGGGCCACCGCGAGCATCGGCGAGATGCAGGCCATCATCGCCCGCCTCGTGGAGCGCGGCCACGCCTACGCCGCCGACGACGGATCCGGCGACGTCTACTTCGACACCGCCTCCTGGCCCGGGTACGGCGAGCTCACGCGCCAGCGCGCGGCCGACATGGAGGCCGCCGCCGACGCCGACCCGCGGGCCAAGCGCGACGTGCGGGACTTCGCCCTCTGGAAGGGCGCCAAGCCCGGCGAGCCCGCGAGCGCGTCCTGGCCCTCCCCATGGGGTGCCGGACGGCCCGGATGGCACATCGAGTGCTCCGCGATGTCGACGCGCTACCTCGGCGCCGAGTTCGACATCCACGGCGGCGGCCTCGACCTCCGCTTCCCCCACCACGAGAACGAGCTCGCGCAGTCGCAGGCCGCGGGCGACCCCTTCGCGCGCTACTGGCTGCACAACGGCCTCGTCGCGGTCGCCGGGCAGAAGATGAGCAAGTCGCTCGGGAACTCGCTCTTCGCCGCCGACCTCCTCGCCGCGGCCCGCCCCGTGGTCGTCCGCTACTTCCTCGGATCCGCGCACTACCGCTCCACCCTGGAGTTCCACGACGGCGCGCTCGCCGAGGCCGAGGCCGCGTTCGACCGCATCGAGACGTTCCTCGACCGCAGCGCGCGCCGGCTGGCCGGGACCCGGTTCCAGGCGGCACCCGCATCGGAGGGCGCGGCACCCGCCGCGGTCCCCGCGGAGTTCGCCGAGGCGATGGACGACGACCTGAGCGTCCCGCAGGCGCTCGCCGTGCTGCACGACGCCGTCCGCGCGGGCAACGCCGCCCTCGACGCGGGCGACCTCCTGGAGGCGGCGTCGCTGCGGGCCGACGTCTCCGCGATGGTGGCGGTCCTCGGGATCGACCCGCTCTCCGACGAGTGGCGCACCGCCTCCGACCAGCCCGCGCGCCGTGCGCTGCAGGCGCTCGTCGAGCAGCGGATCGCCGAACGGCAGACCGCGCGGGAGGCCAGGGACTTCGCCCTCGCCGACCGCATCAGACAGGAGCTGGCCGAGGCCGGCATCACGATAGAGGACTCGCCTGGCGGGTCGCATTGGAGCATCGATGGCGAATAAGCCCAGCCGCTCAGGCGCGGTACGGAAGACCAAGAAGGGCCCGCTGAAGGGGTCGGGCGGGCAGGGCCGGCAGGCGCTGGAGGGCAAGAAGCCCACGCCCAAGGCCGAGGACCGGCCGTACCACCCCGCCGGCAAGCGCAAGCTCGCCAAGGACCGGTACGAGGCCGCGTCCGCGGGCGCCAACCGCGGGCGCGACGAGCGGGCCGAGCGCTCGGCCCCGCCGCGCGCCCGGGCCACCG
>NZ_JAVCVL010000117.1:0-8740 GCF_032917815.1 Clavibacter sp. MX14-G9D
CCTCCTCGGCGGCCTCGCGCTCGCCGGCTGCTCGGACGCCGGCACCGCACCCGCGTCCGCGCCCGGCGCCGTGCCGTCGTCCGCGTCCGCCGCGCCGACCGCCGGCACGGACGGATCCGCCCAGCTCCCCGCCGACGGCGCACTCGCGGCCGCGGTCGAGACCGCCATCGCCGCCGTCCCCGGCAGCGCGCTCCTCTCCGTCGACCAGGAGGCCGGCGGCACCTCATGGGAGGTCGTCGTCGCCGAGCAGGACGGCCGCGAGCACGAGGTGCACACCGGCGCCGACGGATCCGCCATCACCGCGGGACCCGTCGCCGACTCCGACGACGCCGACGACCTCGCCGAGAACGCCGCCCTCCTGCAGGCCGCCCGCGTCTCCCCCTCCGACGCCGCCTCCGCCATGACGGGCGCCGTCGCCGGCACGATCACCGAGCTCGGCCTCGACGAGGACCGCGGCACCGTCGTCTGGGAGGGCGACGTCGTCGACGCCCAGGGCGTGACCCACAGCGTCCGCGTCGACGCCGGCTCCGGCGACGTCGTCAGCCAGTCCGTCGACGACCGCACCCCCGACACCGACGACTGAGGCCGGGCCCGGGAGCGGGAGCGGGCATAGCCTGGATCCACCAGTCCCCACGAGGGACGCCACCCACCACGAGGAGGATCCCCGATGGACGTGCACCCCGGTGTCACCCTGCTGGACGACGACGTGCGGGACGCGCACGAGCTGTTCCGCTCGCTGCACGCGCACCCCGAGCTGTCGATGCAGGAGCACGCGACGGCCGCCGCGATCGAGGCCTACCTGGAGGCGGTCGGCGCGGAGACGACCCGCTGCGGCGGCACCGGCGTGGTCGGGATCCTCCGCAACGGCGACGGCCCGGTCGTCGCGTTCCGCGCGGACACCGACGGGCTCCCCATCCTCGAGGAGACCGGGCTCGCGTGGGCCAGCCGCGACACCGGGGTGCAGCGCGACGGCACCGAGGTGCCCACCATGCACGGCTGCGGCCACGACTTCCACGTGGCGGCGGCGCTCACCACCGCGCAGGCCCTCGCCGGGAACCGGGACGCCTGGGCCGGCACCGTCGTCTTCGTGTTCCAGCCGGGCGAGGAGACCGGCGAGGGCGCCCGCGCCATGCTGGCCGACGGCCTCTGGGACCGGGCCCCGCGCCCCGAGGTGGTCCTCGGCCAGCACGTGTTCCCGCTCCCCGTCGGCATGGTCGCGACCCGCGAGGGCGCGTTCATGAGCATGTCGGACTCCTGGCGCGTCACCGTGCGCGGCCGGGGCGCGCACGGGTCGCAGCCGCAGAACTCCATCGACCCGATCGTCGCGGCCAGCGCGATCGTGCTCCGGCTGCAGACGGTCGTCGCCCGCGAGACCGACCCGCAGGCCGCGGCCGTCGTGACCGTGGGCACGTTCCAGGCGGGCACGAAGGAGAACATCATCCCCGAGCACGCGGTGCTCGGCCTCAGCATCCGCACCTTCGACGCGGCCGTGCGCGAGCGCGTGCTGGCGTCGGTGCGGCGGATCATCCTGGCCGAGGCCGCCGCGAGCGGGGCGCCGGAGCCGGAGATCGAGGAGATCGTGTCCTTCCCGCTGAACCGCAACGACCCGGAGGCGACGCGCGGCGTCGTCGCGGCGCTCACCGCGCAGCTCGGCGCCGACCGCGTCGTGGAGTCGCCGCCCATCATGGGCAGCGAGGACTTCGGCATCCTCGGCGAGGCCATCGGCGTGCCGACCGTCTACTGGGCCTTCGGCGGCGTCGAGCCCGAGGCGCTCGGCGGCGCGACCCCGCCTCCGGGCAACCACACGCCGCAGTTCGCGCCCACCATGGAGGGCACGATCGAGACGGGCGTGCGGGCCGCGACGGCCGCCATCCTCTCCCGCGTCGGCACCGCCCGGCGCTAGTCCCGTCCGACACCCACCCGGAGGAGATCCCATGACCGATGCCGCGATCGGCGGGGCCGTCGTGCTCCCGCTGCTGCTCGTCTACGTCGCCCTGGTCGGCGCGGCCCTGCTGCAGGTCGTCCGCGACCGGCAGCTCAGCGGGCTGGCGCGGGACCTCTGGATCGTCGCGATCGTCCTGCTCCCGGTGCTCAGCACGATCGCCTGGTTCGGCGTCGGCCACCGGACGGCCGAGGCGGCGCGCACGATCGCGCGCCTCCGACCAGGCGCGTAGCCCGCCCCGTCCGCCGCGCCGGTTCCGCCAGGCCGACCACGCGCCCGTGGACCACAGCGCCCAGATCACGAGCAGCGGCTGGAACACGAGGCGGATGGCGCGCGCGGCATCGGTCTCCAGGCCGAAGGCCGGTGTGCGCGTGACGAGCTGGGAGATGTTGCCGGGGAAGATCGCGACGAAGAACAGCGCCACCACGGCCCCGACCCCGACGCGCCAGCGGCCGAGCAGCACGAGCGAGAGGCCGAGCGCGATCTCCACGACGCCGGAGGCGAGCACGACGAAGTCCGGGTCCAGGGGCAGCCAGGTCGGCACCTGGGCCTGGAACGACTCGCGCGCGACGGTCAGGTGGCCGGTGCCGGCGAGCACCAGCACGAGGCCGAGCAGGATCCGCGCGAGCGTGCGCGGCAGGGAGCGGCGGCCGCCGTCCTGAGCGACCCGCGGATCGGCGGCGGACTCGGCACGCGGACGGGAGGCGGGGCGGGAGGTCATGCGCCCAGTCTGACCCGCGGCGGATGCGCGCGCCCTCCACGCGGATCCCCGCGCCCGCAGCCCTTCCCCGGGTGCCGGAACCGGTCCTAGGCTCCCGCCATGACGAGCGACACCGCCGACGCCCTCGGCCCCGACGACCGCCCCCGCCCGCCCCGGGCCGACGAGCGCGCGTGCCTCACCGGCTTCCTCGCCCTGAACCGCGCCACCGTGGTCCGCAAGGCCCGCGGCCTGTCCGACGCCGACGGCGCGCGCCGCGTGCTGCCGAGCGCCACCTCGATCTCGGGCGCGCTCCGCCACCTCGCCGACGTCGAGCGCTCGTGGACCGTCGAGCTGATGGAGGCCGGCGACTACGACCGGCGCTTCGGCGGGGACGACGACCCGGACGGCGAGTGGGACGTCGGGCCGACGGACTCGCTCGCGGAGATCCTCGCGGACTACGAGGCGGCGTGCGCCGAGAGCGACGCGGTCATCGCGCGGCACGACCTCGACGACATCGCGGTCGCGGGCCCACCCGAGGAGATGCCGTCGCTCCGCTGGATCGTCGTGCACCTCATCGAGGAGACCGCGCGCCACGCCGGGCACGTCGACGTGATCCGGGAGCTCGTCGACGGCACCACCGGGGAGTGACGCGCCTCACCCCGTGACGACGACCGCGATCCACCAGGCGACGACCAGGAGGATCGGCACGCCGACCGCGATGACGCCGCCGATCGTGGGCGTCATCCGCAGGCGGCGTGCAGGCCGCGGACGCGATGCGCGCCCCGGATCGGGCAGGCCCGCGGCCGGGAGCACCGCCGGGTCGGCCCGCCAGCGCTGCCACCGGTCGACCTTCGCCGCGAGCGCGGACACGGCCTCGACCACGTCGCGCCAGCGCTCCGGGTCCCGCGTGACGACGTCGTCGAACGAGGTGAGCAGCAGCCGGTCCCCCACCACCTCGATGTCGAGGCCCCGCACGCGGTCGATGAGCACCGCGAGGACGTCGGGCGTGAAGAGGTACAGGGCGTCGCGCTCGCTGCCGGCCTCGCAGTGGAGGGCGTAGTGGCGGTCGAAGTCGCCCTCGAGCGAGAGGCGCTGCTCCCGGTCGGGCCGCGACGCCATGGTCAGCGCCCGGCGGACGAGGCCGCGGCGGGCGGTGACGCGGATGTGCGGCATGTCGGCGCCGAGCCGGATCATGGCGTACCCGCCGAAGCGCGGCGCCCCCTCGCGGCGGCCGGCCGTGACGATCTCGTGGTTGCCGAGCTCGATGCCCGATGCGCCGGTCGGCCGCATCACGCGCGTGATGTCGAAGTAGCGGCGCGCGGACCCGAAGTGCCCGTCCGACATCGGCCCCGGCAGGTACGTCATCCCGTTCGCCTCCCCGAACCGCACGAGCCGCAGGTGCGCGCGGTAGCCGCCCCGGCGCTCGCGCGACCGGATCACCCAGCTGCCGAAGACGACCAGCAGGATGGCGAAGAGGGCGCCGATGAGCCCCTGGAACAGGGCCTGCTCGCCCGCGTCGGGCGCGCCCTCCTGCAGCGTCTCCGCCATGACCGCGCCCATCAGGGCGAGCGCGAGGACGCTGTCCCACATCAGGAAGTGCATGAGGAAGGAGCGCGCCCGGGGCCCGATGCCCTCCGCCTCCGGATGCGCGCGGCGGAACTCCCGGCGGAACGCGCGGAGCTCGCCGCGGCGGATCCGCCCGGTGAGGGCGGCCGTGTCGAGCCGCGTCCGCGGGAGCGTCCGGCCGCGGGTCACGGCAGCGTGGTGATCAGGAAGCCGGCGCCGAGGAAGGCCGCGGCGAGCGCGATGAGGAGGAAGAGCCCCACCGTGGGCCGGTTCCGGAGCCGCCGACCGGCCGCCGCGACCCCGCGCGACCGACGCGTGCGGCGGCGGGCCCGGCCCGGCGCGGGCACGGCGAGGGACGGGTCGGCGCCCGTGAGCACCGACTCCTCGACGCCCTCGAGCGACGCCAGCCGGTCGTCGCGCCAGCGCTCCCAGCGGTCGACCTTCGCCATGAGCGCGGCGGTCGCGTCGATCACGTCGTGCCAGCGGTCGGGGTCGAGCGTCACCATGTCGGCGGGCGAGCGGAGCAGCAGGCGGTCGCCGCGGATCTCCACGTCGAAGCCGCGCACCCGGTCGACGAGCACCGCCATGACGTCCGGGGTGAAGAGGTACAGCGCGTCGCGCTCGTACCCCTCCGGGCAGTACAGCGCCGCATGCCGGTCGAAGTCGCCCTCGAGCTCCAGGCGCTGGGAGCGCGCGACGTCCACGGTCGGCGTCATGGCGCGGCGGAGGCGGGTGCCGTGGGAGAGCACCCGGATGTGCGGCAGCTCGCGCCGCAGCCCGACCATCGCGTAGCCGCCGTACTGCGTGATCCCGGCGGCCTGCGACCCGCGGTCGAGCTCGTGGTTGCCGAACTCGACGGGGCGCGCCGTGCGCGGCCGCATGACGCGCGTCACGTACATGCCCCGGGCCGCCGCCTCGCCCATGTGCGCGTCCGCGAGGGGGCCGGGCGCGTAGCTCAGGCCGTTGACCCGGCCGAAGCGCGCGAGGCGGTAGTGGGCGCGGATCGTGCTCCGGCGGCGGCGGGTGCGGATCAGGCGCCACGCGAAGAACACGCCGGCCCCGAACATGGGCAGGGCGAACACGGACATGCCGAGGGCGTCGCCGCGGTCCTCCGGTTCCCGCGCGAGGAGCGCGCCCCCGAGCCCGGCCAGGAGCAGGAGGCCGCCCAGCGGGATCGTCACCGCGGCGAGGACGCCGGACGCGATGCGGCCGAGCGCGAGGAGCGGCGACACGATCGCCGGGAAGCGGGCGGTGAACTCGCGGCGGAACCGGCGGAGGTCGTCGCCGTCGATGCGGCCGGTCAGCGGGGTCGTGTCCAGCTGGGCTCGGCTGGGCGCGTGCGTCGTCATGGATCCCCTCGTCCCGCGGCATCCCGGCCGCTCCTCCACCGTACCGACGCCCCGGCGCGCCCCGGACCGGAGGGCGCCCCCAGGTCGGGCGGCAGGCGGGCGGCGGCCGTCAGCGCGGGAACGCGGTCGGGCCGACCTTCCCGTAGGCCTCCCACGCGGCGACCGGGCCGCGGCCGGAGACGGCGCGCTCGCCGATGACGCGGGCCTTGTAGATCGCGGGGTTGTGGCTCGCGACCACGCGGGCGTTCCGCCAGTGCCGGTCGAGGGCGCGCGCGCCGGAGGTGGCGGACGCTCCCCCGACCTCGAACAGCAGCGTCGCGGCCGCGGGGACCTGCTCGACCGCGTGCACCTGCGCCTGGTAGACGGCGTTCTCCGCCGAGTCGAGCGGCTCGACATCCAGCGGCTCGCCGGGCGGCGCGGTCGCGACGGCCTCGTCGAGGCGCGCCGCGGCCGCGAGCGTCGCGGCGCGCACGGTGAAGGCGGTCGTGGAGATCCGCCCGACGACCTCGAGCACCTGCGGGTCGTCCTCCGGGCGGGCGGCGGTGGCGTGGACGTACGTGCGCGTCCGACCCCGCACGTACGCCGCGGCGTCGCGCTCGACCTCGGCGGCGATGCCCGCCAGCACGGCCACGAGGTGGAGCTGGTAGAACGCCTGGATGTGGGAGAGCGGGGCCTCCCGGTAGGCGGTGACGGTCGCCGGGTCCACCTCGACGCCGTCGAAGGTCGTGGTGCCGCTCGCGGTGAGGGTCTGCCCGAAGGCGTCCCAGTCGTCGACGGCGGTGACGCCGGGGGCGTCGGTGGGGATCGCGAGGGTCACGCGCTCGACGCCGTCGGCCGCCGCGCGCCCGGCGGCGAGGTAGATCCAGTCGGAGTAGAGCGTGCCCGTGGAGTAGTACTTGGTGCCGTCGAGGATCCAGCGGCCGTCGCGCTCGGTGAGCGTGGTGGAGATGTCGGCGAGCGTCGTGCCGGTCTGCTCGCTCGTGGCGTTGCCGACGATCGCGCCGTCGGCGATGCGGCGGATCCACGCGTCGCGCGCGGCGCCGGGCGGCCGGCGGAGCACGAGCTCGACGTAGCCGAAGTGGCCGCGGAGCAGGTGCCCGACGTTCGCGTCGGCGGCGGACAGCTCGATCACGAGCTCGACGAGCTGCGCGAGGGACGCGCCGTGCCCGCCGTCCGCGACGGGGAGCCGAAGCGCGCCGAAGCGGGCCTCGCGGAGGAGCGCGACCGCGTCGAACGCGAGCTCCCGGTCGCGCTCGCGGCCGACGGCGCCCTCGCGGATCCGGTCGAACAGGGGCTGGAACGCGGCCCGCAGCTCGGCGGTGGTCGGCCCGCCGGCGGTCACGAGAACGCACCGCGGTACGCCGCCGCGGGGTGGCTGTCCGGCAGCCGGTCGCGCCCGGTGAGCTTGTGCCGGAGCGTGCCGGGCTCGTACTCGCGCTGCTGCAGCCCGCGCTCCTGGAGCACCGGCGTGACGTGGTCGACGAAGTCCTCGTAGCTGCCCGGCAGGGTCCAGTTGATGACGTTGATGCCGTCGACGCCCGCCTCCTGCCAGCCCGCGAGCACGTCGGCGATCTGCTCCGGCGTGCCCACGACGCGGCCGCGCAGCTTCGCGGAGAGCCGGGCGAGGTCGGCGATGGTCGGCTCCCGGTCGGGCGACGCCTCCCGCAGCCAGTTCAGGTGGCTCTGCCCGGCCTGCGTCTCGACCTGCGAGAGCGGGGTGGCCGGATCCAGCTGCTCGCCCGTCCGCGGGTCGAAGCCGAGGTTGGAGTGCAGGAGGAAGCCGTCGGCGCTCAGGTACTCGTCGATCTCGGCCTCGTTGCGCTTCGCCTCCTCCTCGGTGCTGCCCGTGATGAAGGAGAGGCCGAGCCAGAAGGAGAGGTCGTCCGCCCGGCGGCCGGCGTCCACGGCGAGCGCCCGGGTGTCCTCGATGAGGGCGCGGGTCTTCTCGGGCGTGGACGACAGGATGAACTGCGCCTCTGCGTTCCGGGCCGCGAAGCGCCGGCCGACGGGCGAGGACCCGGCCTGGAAGAGCACGGGCGTGCGCTGCGGCGACGGCGAGGACAGGTGCGGGCCCGCGACCCGGTAGCGCGGCCCCTCGTGGTCGATGCGGTGGATGCGCGACGCGTCCGAGAACACGCCCCGCTCCTTGTCGCGCTGGAGCGCGTCGTCGTCCCACGAGCCCTCCCAGAGCTTGTAGACGACGTCGAGGTACTCGTCGGCCCAGGCGTAGCGGGCGTCGTGGTCCTCGAGGCCGTCGTGCCCGAAGTTGCGGGCGGCGCCGTCGAGCGCGCTCGTCACGACGTTCCAGGCGATGCGCCCGTTCGAGATGTGATCGAGCGTCGACACCTTGCGGGCGAAGTCGAACGGGTGCGCCTGCAGCACGGAGCTCGTGAACGCGAAGCCGAGGTGCTCGGTGCTCACGGCGAGCGCGGAGATCAGCACGGAGGGGTCGTTGCTCGGGAACTGCAGGCCCTCGCGCGCGTTCACGTCGTAGGCGCCGTCGCCCGGTCCGTAGAGGCCCACCACGTCGGCGAAGAACATGGCGTCGAAGCGGCCGCGCTCGAGCGTCCTCGCGAGGTCGACCCACAGGCGGACGTCGTCGAACTCGTGCTGGCGCGCCTCGGGGTGCCGCCACAGCCCGTGCTGGATGTGGCTGGCGGTGTTCATCACGAAGGCCGCGAAGCGGAGCGGGGGCCGGGCGTCGGGCATGGAGGTCCTCTCGTCGGGTCTCCAGCGTCGCACGGGTGGGGAATCCCGGGCCGAGCGGGCGTAGCGCTCCGTCATGTGCCGGCCGAGGGCCCGGGGCGCCGGCCCTCCGCTCCGGGAGCGCCGGCCTCCGCGGGTGCCGACGGCGGTCGGGTGTGCGCCGTCCGCCCGGGCATCCGGGTGCGCGGCTACCGTCGGCCCCGTCGCGACCCCGCCGGGCATCTCCCGGGGCCGCGCCGCGCATCCACCGGCTCCGGCATCCGTCCGGGCCGGCCTCCGCCACGCTCGTGGCCGTCCTCGAAGGAATCCCATGCCCCCTCGCCCCTCACCCGTCCCGCCGCGACGCGCCGCGCTCGTCGCCGTGGTCGCCCTCGGTGCCGCCCTCCTCGGCTCCGCCCCCGCGGTCGTCGACTCGGAGCCCGCCCGGGCCGCCGCGCCCCCGCCCGCGACCGCCGACTCCGCCACCGCCACGCCGTC